>JAILIJ010000179.1 GCA_024695315.1 Bacteroidaceae bacterium | reverse complement strand
ATATACCAATCAAGGTCGAAGAACTCGACGCCCATCTCGCGAGCAAGTACCTTTCCTATTGTGGTCTTGCCAGCTCCCATATAGCCTATAAGAAAAATTCTTTTCAATGTATAATTCGTTTTATGTGTCTAATAAAAGAATGTTCCCATTATGCCTTTTTGGACCTTTTATAAGTTTTCTTTGCTGGAGCATCGCCCTGTGCGTTAACAATCTCCATACATTGCTCATAAGTCAAACTTGTAGGTTCTGTAACAGTCTTAGGAAGTTTATAATTTGCCCCCTTATACTTGATATAAGGCCCATAGCGACCATTCATAACCTCCAATTCTGGTTCCTCTTCAAATGTCTTCAAATGACTCTGTTTTTCTACTTCACGCTTTTTCGTGATTAATTCAACAGCCTCGCTGAGGTCAATAGCCAAAGGATCCATATCCTTTGGAATACTCACGTATTTCTTAGCATGCTGAATGTAAGGTCCAAATCGACCTGCTCCAACAACAACTTTTTCACCTTCAAAATCTCCTAAATTACGCGGGAGTTTGAATAGTTCAAGAGCTTCATCAAGCGTAAGTGTCTGAATACTCTGTTCCTTCTTTAGCTGTGCAAACTTTGGTTTCTCTTCATCTGTAGCAGAGCCTATCTGAACAACAGGTCCAAAACGTCCAATCTTTACACTTACAGGTTTTCCAGACACTGGATCAGTACCAAGCACTCGCTCACCAACCTTATGCTCCGACTTGTCATTCATAGTGGTTTCTACAAGTTCTTCAAACTTACCATAGAAACCTTTCATCATGTCTTTCCACCCTTCTTTTCCATCAGCTATTTCATCAAATTCTTTTTCGACATTAGCTGTGAAATTGTAGTCAATAACAGAAGGGAAAAACTTAACGAGAAAATCATTGACAACAACTCCAACGTCTGTTGGCAGGAGCTTTCCTTTCTCATTACCCATAACCTCTTTCTTTGTAGAAGAAGTTATCTTATTACCTTTTAATTTCAGTATAGAATACTCTGTCTCAACCCCTTTCTTATCCCCCTTTTCAACATAATCACGCTGTTGTATAGTGGAAATAGTTGGAGCGTATGTTGAAGGACGGCCAATCCCTAGCTCCTCAAGTTTCTTAACAAGACTAGCTTCCGTGTAACGTAGAGGGTGCTGTGAGAAACGTTCTGTAGCAACAATCTCCTTCATTTCTAGGAAATCACCGACCTTAACTGGTGGAAGAATTCCCTCAACTTCATCTTGTACCGAATCATCATCGAAGGACTCACGATAAACACGTAAGAATCCATCGAAAGTAATGACCTCTCCAGAAGCAACAAACCTTAAATCTCCTATGCCTTCTGCACTTATAGTAATAGTAGTCTTTTCAGCTTCTGCATCAGCCATCTGACATGCTATAGTTCTTTTCCAGATAAGGTCATATAGACGACGCTCTTGAGGTTTACCGTCAATCTCATGCACATTTATGTATGTAGGACGAATAGCCTCGTGCGCTTCCTGAGCACCTTTACTACTTGTATGGTACTGACGTGGCTTAGAATATTTTTCTCCAAGTTGGCCTATAATTTCATCCTTAGTAGTATTGATACAAAGAGAAGAAAGATTTACGGAGTCAGTTCGCATGTATGTGATGCGTCCAGACTCATAAAGTTGCTGAGCTACCATCATTGTCTGCGCAACTGTAAATCCTAACTTACGCGCAGCTTCCTGCTGTAAAGTAGAAGTTGTGAATGGTGGCGCTGGAGTCTTTTTTACTGGCTTTGTCTGTACGTCAACAATAGAGAACTGTTTTCCTTTACATGCGTTAAGGAATGTCTCAGCTTCTTCCTTAGTCTTAAAACGTGTATCAAGATCTGACTTCAGAGTAACACCCTTTCCGTCGACATCGTTAACCTGAAAAAGAGCGGTTACCTTAAACGAGTTTTCGCTCTTAAACTTTTCTATTTCTTTTTCCCTTTCGACAATAAGACGTACAGCAACACTTTGAACACGTCCTGCACTAAGACTAGGTTTAAGTTTTTTCCACAATACTGGGGAAAGCTTAAAACCGACAATACGATCAAGCACACGACGTGCCTGCTGTGCATTAACGAGATTAATATCTATTGTCCTTGGATGCTCAATAGCATCAAGAATTGC
Source organism: Bacteroidaceae bacterium (assembly GCA_024695315.1). GTDB lineage: Bacteria > Bacteroidota > Bacteroidia > Bacteroidales > Bacteroidaceae > Minthosoma. The sequence continues at coordinate 17,489 of JAILIJ010000179.1, read as the reverse complement.
TGTTTTTGTAATTTCATGAAATACGATACGCTTAGCTTCCGCAGGATTAAGCCCGAGAACTTGACTAAGGTGCCAAGAAATAGCTTCTCCCTCGCGGTCCTCATCGGATGCAAGCCAAACAGTTTCGGCTTCTGAAGCACTTTCCTTCAGCTTCTTAACCACTTCCTTTTTGTCTGCAGGAATCTCATATTCTGGAGAAAAATTTTCAAGATCGATACTCATTTCTTTTTTCTTCAAGTCACGTATATGTCCATAGCTAGACATGACTTTGAAGTCAGGACCTAAAAATTTCTCCAGTGTTTTCGCCTTTGCAGGAGACTCAACAATCACTAAATTCTTTTGCATATACCGTAAAATTCAAATTTTCGCGGCAAAGGTAATGATTTTTAGTGAAGAACAAATAATATGCATTAAAATTTTTCACTTCAATACCTCGCCCACTTGTAAGGCAATAGACTCCATGCCCTTAATAGATGGATGTCCTGATTGCTTCTCTATATCCTTAAGTTGAATGTTTGTTACACCATAATATTCACACACCTTTGCTTCTGTCTCCGTAACTTCTTTTGATAACTCACTATTACAGATATTATAAATACGAGCATTTGGATAATTCTGTTTGATATAACTTATCATATAACAGAAAGCAGGTCGAAATGAATATAATTGCTGACGAGTCCAACTATTGAATTCATAATATCCGATAGGTGAGCCTGCCCAAGAATCATTTGTTCCACCGAAAATGAAAATAATGTCTGGATTTCCAAGATTACACATACGGGTAATAAAAGCTCGATCGGAATAGTCTTCCTTTCTATATCCTGTATAGCAAACTGTAGAACCAGAAAATGAATTGTTCTTCTCAAGTGTATATCCTTTTTCCTTAATAAGAATACTCCACCATGTTTGCTCTAAACTTTCTACATCATTTTTTTGGTTCTTATGTTTGTCATTGCCATTATACCAGCAATAATTCCAATGTGGGGAGACATGTCCTCCATAAGTAGAATATGAATCACCAAGAATAGACACTTTCTGAGCATAAGCTGTAAAGAGATTTGCAGCTATGACAATCGCTAAAAATAAAATTTTTCTCATGGGTACTAATTTGAGTTTTTAAGTTTATTATATTAAGTTCATAAAGAAATGTCAATCTCATATTGTGCAGATTTACACATTGAACAATAATAAGTGGATATCATTAAATGTCAAATAAGCTCTTCATACCAGAATTATCTTTTGGATTAACCCATGGAGAACGTCCAAGATGCTTATATGCAAGATCTGTTACTTCACGACCACGAGGAGTACGCTTTATGAAACCTTCCTTAATGAGAAATGGTTCATAAACCTCTTCCACTGTTCCTGGATCTTCCCCTATGGCTGTGGCAATAGTACCAATACCGACTGGACCTCCCTTGAACTTGTCAATAATGGTCAAAAGTAATTTATTATCTATCTCATCAAGTCCATATTTATCTATATTCAAGGCTTCAAGTGCCACATGGGCTATAGCAATATTTATTGTGCCATTTCCTTTAACCTGAGCAAAATCACGAACACGACGAAGAAGTGCATTCGCGATACGTGGCGTGCCACGTGAACGACTTGCTATTTCGCTTGCAGCATCATACTCACAAGGTACTCCTAAAAGTTGAGCTGAACGAAGGATAATTTTCTGAAGAGTCTCAACATCATAATATTCAAGATGAAGATTGATACCAAAACGTGCACGAAGTGGAGCTGTTAGAAGTCCGCTACGTGTGGTTGCACCTACAAGGGTAAATGGATTCAAATCTATCTGAATGCTCCTAGCTGAAGGCCCCTTGTCTATCATAATATCTATACGATAATCTTCCATGGCAGAATAAAGATATTCTTCCACAACAGGTGAAAGACGATGAATCTCATCTATGAATAGGACATCGTTTTCTTCCAGACTTGTAAGTATTCCAGCAAGATCACCAGGCTTGTCAAGTACAGGACCAGATGTAATCTTAAATCCTACTCCAAGCTCGTTAGCTATAATATTACTCAATGTTGTTTTACCAAGTCCTGGAGGACCATGAAGCAATGTGTGGTCGAGAGGTTCACCACGATATTTTGCAGCCTCAACGAAAATACTGAGGTTTTCAACGACCTTTTGCTGACCGCTGAAATCCTCAAAACAAAGAGGGCGCAACGCATTTTCGAAGTCCTTATCTGAATTCGAACGCTGTTCTCTTATGTCAAAATCTTCTGCCATTATTCTTTTTTATGCTTATATTCAAAAAGTATTGCAAACGCTATTCCTACAACGCACGCATATCCAGCAAAGATAAACCATGAAGTACGCCATCCGTCAAGGCTCATAAATGATGGATCAACGGGATCAGTATATACAAAATGATTTATAACTTCTTTGGCGCCTAAAGAACCTAATGTTGCTCCAAGACCATTTGTCATGAGCATAAAAAGGCCCTGAGCTGAAGAACGTATGCTGACATCTGTCTCCTTATCCACAAATAAAGAACCGCTAACATTAAAGAAGTCAAAGGCTACTCCATAAACGATACAACTAAGTATGAAAAGCCATACACCTTTACCAGGATCTCCTAACGCAAAGAATCCAAAGCGTCCTACCCAAGCAAACATAGAGATGAGCATTACGTTTTTGATTCCAAAACGCTTCAATGCAAAAGGAATAAGCAAGATACACAATGTCTCACTCATCTGGGAAAGTGAAATTAAGAAATTACTATGTTTCACAAAGTATAACCCCTCATATCCTTCATAATTGCCAAACGACTGAATATAAGTGTTTGCATATCCATTAGTAATCTGAAGACTCACTCCTAAAAGGAATGAGAAGATGAAGAAGAAGGCCATCTTCTTGTCGCGGAACAATGTAAATGCTTTCAATCCCAGAGCTTCTGAAATTGACTGTTTTCCACTGTTACGACCAGTATCGCAATGTGGCAATGTTAAAGAATAAATTGCAAGACATAGACTCAGAATACCAGATACACAGAACTGATAAGGTGTGTTCTGATACTCGGCGAAGTCTACGAATAGCATAGCACAAATGAAACCAACTGTTCCAAATACTCTTATAGGAGGAAACTCCTTAACTGTGTCGAGTCCAGCTTTATCAAGCGAAGTATAAGCAACAGAATTAGACAGGGCTAATGTTGGCATATAAAAAGCCACACTCGCTGTGTAAAGAGCAAAAAGTGCAGTACCATTTACTCCATTCTCTCCAGATGTAACACCAATCCATGTAGCAAGTCCCATAAATACTGCAGCCATGAAATGACAAAAAGATAAAAGGCGTTGTGCCTGAACCCACCTGTCCGCAACGATACCCATAATTGCAGGCATAAAGATTGATACTACTCCCTGAATGGCATAATAGTTGCCAATATCAGTTCCAAGGCCTGCACTATAAAGATAGGCGCCCATTGAAGTCAAATATGCTCCCCATGCAGCGAACTCGAGGAAGTTCATTACTATGAGGCGAAGTTTCATACTATTCATTATTTATTTGTTTTTAGTTACTTATATATGATATACCCATACAATGGGCACGATTCAAATATTATCTTTTTCGAAGTCTACTATTCATGAATCATCATTTTACCATCAGGTGTCATACCTTCGGCACTTATATACATTTCATGACAAGAGCTATTATTCCAAAATTCAACTTGTGCATTGCCAGAAGCATCAGTTTTCACATCGGGTTCCCAAAAGATTGTACGTCTGAAATCCTCCATAGCCGGCAATAAACTGTAATCCTCCATTTCAAACGTTGAAGGAATATTATATCCTTGGAAATGAGACTTACGTATTCCTTTGCCCTTAGCTGGAAATTTGAAATGTGTGAACAAGAATATAGTAACCGGATTCTTACCCATCAAATCAGGACAAATCAAGTATGACCTGAAGGCTCCTGGGTCTTCTGAAATATATGCAGACTTTATTTCATCTATGAAAATAGGCATATCCTCAACACAACGTGCAAGCACTTCAAAGGATGAGAATTTTGCTACTGTTCCTAAATGTGTAATCTGAGCGTATGTATTATTAAGAATCCATACAATAGGACGGTTTTTATAGCCCATACCATTTGTATAAATTCTATGTTGTTTGTCCGTAGACTCAAACACATCAGCATCGAGATTTTCTCCATTTAGTCCTTTGTCTGACGTAGATGACATTTCAGAAGCTTGAATAACGTCATTTTCATTTTCCATGTCTCCTGCCAAATCCCCAAGTGTTGCAGTACGACTTTCCGCCATTGCAGCATCAACATCAACTGCAGCTTCACTATCATTAAAAGCATAATCCTTATCGTCATTACTGAAAAAAGGATTACGTTGATGAAGCCATGAATAAACTGTTGGCAGTTCCATTCCCAAATCTTCAAATCTGTCAGCATCTGCATCTGCATTATAAAACATAGAAGCATAATACTGAGCGTTATTCTGAGATTCCCAAGAAGCACGAGCATTATCAAATATACGTCGACGTACCTTTACAGTAACAGTTGGCAACACATGTTCGCGCTTTTGGATAGGAACATAGTAATTATCTTTTTTTGCTGCAACCTTTGACTTTTCATCATTAAATAGATTAGCAGCGAGAAGATTAGTAGGCTTTGTCTCATTTGGCATCAGCAAACGACGCTTAGGTGAGAAATGTCTATCTATTCCTACATAGTAATTCACATCTTTCCAATATCCCTCTTCATCTTCCTTACCAGTATTGATAAATAACTTCCATTCGCCATCAACGTTAGGGAGAGAAAACGCATAATTACCCAATGAATCAGTCTTTGCCGTGCCTTTTAGAGATTGTCCCGACTTATTGTACAAATAAGTTTCCAACCATACATTGTCAACAGGATTTTTCTTTTTTTTCTGCTTTAGAGTCCCAAACAAATACAATTTATCCTCAATAGGCTGAGTGAATTTTGCTGATTCCTCATTAAACAAAGAATACCCCTCATTACTTGTTATGGCACTTGCCATTAAAGCCCAGTCATAACGCCGCCATCCCTGTACCATCATCAATAAGTCGGCTGACATACGATGTTCCCTATCGTCTGCTTCAAAATAATAATCAGGATCTTCGATATATCCCTTAATATCACTGCTTAGAAGCATCCATGTCATAGCATTTCCTTCTTTACCATTTACCATTGTCGCCGCATCAATTGCAGAAAGTGACAGATTTGAATTTGGCTGTGCCTTTATGTTAAGTACGACTTTTCCACATGGTTTAGGATAAGCCATCGGTGAGCTAATACGGATAGTATCATTCGAACTAGCAGGTGGACAAATGAAAAATTGACGTTCAGCTTGTATGTGTCCATCAGAAGTAAATATTGTCAACTGACTTACTCCTGCAGGTAATGAATATCTATCAAAATAAATTTCCATTACAGGATTACACATTAAAGTATCGGCATGAATAACATTACCATTATGCATCAAAGTGTATCCTAATAATCTACCCTGCAGTTTCTTAGATGACTGTAATAGCACGTTTATGACATCATCTTTGAGCGTGTTCATATTCATTGCTATTCCTTCATCTTCTGCATCAGGAATAAGAAAGTCATGCTGTTTACCTTTTTCGTCGACCAAACGCAAATACTTAGCTTTTCCATCAGGAATAATTTCAAATACTCCACGACCTTCATGATAAGTATTAGCAGCGGAGATCGTTTCCTTATTTTCATCAAGAATAGAACCGCTCAAATTTTGATAAGCTCCAGCCTTGTCCGTTACTCTAAAAGCTATACGAGATGGTATTCCATTTACCATGTGTCCTCCCTCTGGAAAGAATCTAACACATAGCTTACGGTCGTCAACAACGGAAGAAGTAGACTCGTCATTAGAACGGATATTAGGAAGACGTTTCCTATATCCATTCGACTTGATGACCATATTTGAGTAGTTACCCTCAGTCTTTGGCTCTTCAAATATTGGGAATACGCGAGAAAAAATACCGCCATTACCCCAATTTGTCATATATCGGGTGTAGGCTCTAACCTCATAAAAACCTGAACCGTATATACTATCCAATTTAATGTCGCCATGTGCAACTCCATCCTTAATAGGTAACTTACGTGTTTCTACAACATCACCCGTAGGATTTACAAGTTCGACATACATGACTTTACTCATATCCGTAGGCAGATTTTTATCTGCTCTAACAACATAAGCCTTAAACCATATCGTCTCTCCCTTAAAGTAACCTGTATTATCAAAATGCAGATATACTTTTTCTTGTGGCAAAGACTGGTTAAACATCATGGCTCTTTTCATGTATGTAAGTACACCTACCAACTCATCATCTTGTGTCTGAGCACTCAACGACAATGTAGTTGTCTGGAATACCGCAACAGTAAAAATGGTTAACAAACGATTCATTGTATAGTTATTAAAAGGTTAATAATGTATTTATTTTTGCGTCAGCTGTTGACTTTCATCGTTGAACAGAACAAACATGCGGTCATTGATGCGCACTCGTTCATTGACTTTAATACTGATGATGTCTCCCTTCTTTGCTTCTGGTACAACATCATAGTCAAGACGAATCTCACCAACTTGCTGAATTAAAGCTCCAGTGGTAGGACCAGTAACAAGCATCTTGTCAGTTGCCTTAATATTACAGTTCTCAACTAGGAATTCTGCCACGCCTATCTTTGCAAAATACTTTGTACACTTTGCGCAATAGACTTTCTTCTCAGTAGCCTTAGATCCGTACACATCACACCATTCGCCAAGTTTCTGTCCCTGATAATATCCGTCCCAAAAACCTCTATTAAACACGGTCTTTAGACTATTGTCCCAAGCATCTTTTGCTTCTTCTGTAAATTGCTTAGGTTCATTAGGGAAATCGTTATCGTGAATAACAGCATTAATAGCCTGATCATAAGCCTCAACGACAGTTTTGACATACTCAGGTCCACGTGCACGTCCCTCAATTTTCAAAACACGCACTCCGGCATTCATCATAATATCAATAAAACGAACCGTCTTGAGGTCCTTTGGAGACATGATATATTTGTTTTCGATGGCAAGTTCTGTACCTGTCTCTATATCCTTAACGTCATATCCACGACGACAGATTTGCACACATTCTCCCCTATTGGCTGAACGTCCTGCATTTTGCAGACTCAAATAGCATTTTCCTGAAATTGCCATGCATAACGCACCATGGCAAAACATTTCGATACGGATAAGCTGTCCATGAGGTCCTCTAATATCTTGCTCTACAATCTGTTCATATATGTCACGCACCTGCCACATATTAAGTTCACGAGCAAGCACTACGACATCTGCAAACTGTGCGTAGAACTTCAAAGCCTCAATGTTAGAAATATTGAGTTGGGTGCTGAGATGAACTTCTTGTCCTACCTTGCTACAATAAGTCATCACAGCAATATCACTAGCAATAACGGCACTGATGCGAGCTTCTTTAGCAGCATCAATAATTTCATGCATAGTATCAATATCCTCACCATAAATTATTGTATTTACAGTGAGATATGACTTAAGGCCATGCTCATGACATATTTGAGCTATCTCCTTAAGGTCATCAATAGTAAAAGCATTGGCACTATGAGAACGCATATTAAGCTTTCCAATGCCAAAATAAACAGAATTGGCACCTGCATGTATTGCAGCAGCGAGGCTCTCACGTGAACCCACTGGCGCCATAATTTCGAAGTCTTCTCTTTTCATAAATTGCAATTATGAATGCAAAAGTACATAAAAAGGTGGAATAGACAAAGAGAATATTTTTTTTTAATCAAAAAAGAGGCTGTATCAAAATTCTTTAGACAAATGACTGATACTTTATCATTTTTATATACAAATTCTAGAATAAGTTTTGACAGCAATATTTAATGAGCATTTAACGGCCATTAAACTAACATTAAACAAAAAAAGAAAGTGTTTGAGCAGTGATTGAGCGGTGCTCAATCACTGCTCAAACACTTCGACAAATTCTCAAGAATAAATGGAATAAAAAAGAACATTAAACAACAAGTCAACAAGTATGATTTAGTACTCTGCGCGAAAAACTCCAGTACCATGCGCAATAAACTGCAGTTTTTCCCGCAAAGTACTGGAGTACCATCCGCATGGTACTATGAAGTATTACTTATATGAAGAACAAGATTTGGTCAACTTTTAACAAGAAGTAAGGTTACAGAAAAAGAAAGAGGGAGTATCATCCGTCTCTATTAAGACTTTTGATAAACCCTCTTTTTTTGAATTATAAATCAGAAGAGATTTTACTATTCAACTATTCTGATTTTACTTTACAACATACTTCTTGCCATTTACGATGTAGATACCTGGACGTGTAGCCTCAGACACCTTAACACCCTGGATAGTGTATATTTCCTTTGCAGACTTTTCAGCCTTAGCATCATCGATGCCATAAGCGTCATAAACATCGAAGTTTAGATAGAAACGATCCTTAACAGTTCCATAATCTGCATTGAAAGTGTAATTTGTCTCTTCAAAACCGAGAACGATAAGTTCATTAGTTTCTCTATCAATAAGAGCAAAGTCTGTTGAAGCATTTTCTACAGAAATTGTAAATCTACCACTCTTATTGAAGTATGTTGAGAGATTCACTTTATAATTATCTACAGGACGTACATTAATAGCGTAATCTGTATCACCATCTGTAGAATAAATCTGTGGTACGTTAGAACTCAAGCTCATAAACTTAGAAGCGTCAAGACCTATCTCGTATGCCATAGAATAATCATCAGAAATGATGAGACGAGTATAGTCGGTATTCTCTCCATCTGTGATTGAGATATCATAAATATACGCATTAGAGAATGAAGGAGCCTTGCGAGGTGCTATTCCAGATACATAGATATCTGCATTACCAACGCGTCCTTCCTTAGAACAAACGATTGAAGCATCCTGGCTCGTCTGTACGAAGAATGCCTGAAGTGGTTCAAGCTTGTAAGAATCAAGTCCAGGTGTGTAAGCGCGGAAAGTATTGTTCTCCCAAACTGTGATTGGAGAACCGTCTAAGCTTGCATAATCAATATCGAAGTAACTCATATATGGATTACCAACAAGATTCCATCCAGAATTTGAAGCATAAGTGCTCTCATTAGCCTTAACGGAAATAGTAGCATCCTGACCGTTCAATATCTTAGCTATAGCATCAGCATCAGAAGTTGTGAATGTGAATGTAGAAGTTTTTACATCTGCATCATCACGGCGACTCTGAATGATAACGCCCTCTTCAGCAGAGATGACATCGTCATTTGTCATTGTTACCCATACATTGTCGAGGTCAACATTAGCACGAGCTGCAGCGTCGTACTTTCTAATTTGCCAAGTTGTACCAGCTTCACTATTCTTCAATTCAGAAACAGGAACGTCACATGGGAACTTAACAAACTTCCACTCATTATTTGGAATTGTAAGATTTAAAACTACATTATCAGCGTTGATAGTACCATCATTAATAACACTTGTCATAGGATCTGATTCTGTAGAAACAGAGATTGTAAAGTTTTCGGTGTTAACTACCTGTCCTGCACTAACAGTATAACCTTCTCCATCAGCTACAGATATTTTGCTGAACTTGCCATCATTCCATGTTGCTGTAAACGTAATGTCATTTGCAGGAACGGTTTCAACTTGTGGATCCCATCCAGCAAATACGAATCCGTCCTTAACAGGGTCTGTAGGTGCAGTAATTTCTGTACCATAATCAAGTTTTTCGCTCTTAACAGTAGCTCCATCCACAACGAATGTTACATTATACTGATTTACCTTGAATGATGCAGTATAAGTTACATTTGAAGCTGGAACAGTCTCAGCAACGGTAGGTGTCCATCCTGTAAATGTATATCCAGTCTTTTCAGGAGCTGCAGGAACTGTTATAGTTGTACCATAATCAAGTGTAGCAGAAGAAACAGATACACCATCAGAAATAAATTCAACAGTATACTTGTTTACAGTCCAAGTAGCATTGAAGGTAACGTCATTTGCAGGGACGCTCATGTCTTCTGTGTAGTTTTCCCATCCAGCAAATGTATATCCCTCTTTTGTAGGATTAGCTTCTGGAAGAGATATCTTAGTACCATATTCAGCAATAGATGTGCTGTAGACATTACCTTCATTTACGAATGTAACATTATACTTGTTAACCTTCCAAGTTGCTGTATAAGTAACATCATTAGCAGGAACGGTTTCTGCTACAGTAGGTGTCCATCCAGTAAATGTGTATCCAGTCTTTTCAGGATCTGCAGGAGCTGTTATAGCAGTACCATAATCGAGAGTATAAACTGTAGTTGCACCATCCACATCAAATGTTACCTTGTAACTATTTATAGTCCAAGTAGCATTGTATGATACATCATTAGCAGGTACAGTAGAACCTTCAACATAATTTTCCCAACCAGCAAAAGTATATCCAGTCTTTGTTGGATTAGTAGATGGAACTACAATTTGTTCGCCATAATTCATTGTAGTAGATGAATAAACCACACCATCAACTATGAAGGATACGTTAAATTCTCCTGTACCATATTGAGCAGTATAAGTTACGTCATGTGCAGGAACTGTAGCGTCGACAGCAGGAGACCATCCTACGAAATTAAATCCAGAAACAGTAGGTGCAGTAGGTGCAGTTATGTCTGATCCGTAGTTTTGCTTCTTTGAATAAATCGTCTTATTATCAGCAACGAATGTAACCAAGTACTGGTTTACTTCAAACTGTGCTGTATAAGTTGCGTCAGCAGCTGGCATAGAAGATGGAATCTCTGGAGACCATCCCTTAAAAGTATATCCTTCCTTCTCAGGATTTGCAGGAGTTTGGATTGTTGCTCCATATTCAACAGAAACCTTTGAAGTTACTCCATCAACATCAAATGTTACAGTATAAGAATTTACTGTCCAATTAGCAGAATAAGTAACATTCTCAGCAGGAACAGTAGCGGCTACATCAGGAGTCCAACCAGTAAATGTATGTCCTGTATAAGTAGGGTCATTTGGAGCTTTTATTTCTGTACCGTAATCGAGTTTATAAACAGTAGGTTCTTCACCATTCTTAGGGTCGAAAGTTACTGTATATGTATTAGCTTTCCATGTAGCTTCATAAGTTACATCAGAAGCAGGCATAGTAGTAGCGACCTCAGGATTCCATCCATCAAAAGTATAACCAGTCTTTGTAGGATTAGTAACAGGAGTTGGAACAGCAGCGCCATACAGAGCAGTTGTGCTATAGAAATTAGTACCGTCAACAGTATAGACAACATTATAGCTGTTTTTTGCATACTGTGCAGTATATGTAACATCATTAGCAGGAACAGTAGCAGCTACGACCTTATCCCATCCTGAAAAAGAATATCCTTCTCTTTCTGGATTATCAGGAGTGACAATTGTAGCTCCATAGTCAAGTGTAGATGATGAAATTTCCTTACCATCATAATCCAAGAACTTAACAACATACTGTTTTGGTGAGAAATTAGCTGTAACAGTAACATTGTTGTCAGGCATAACATAAGTAAAAGAGGCATTAGTTGAGACAACATTATCTCCCACGGTCCAATTTACGAACTTATATCCTGTGTTTGCTGTTGCAGTAAGTGACAATGAAGAACCCACAGGATAAATACCAGTACCAAAAATGGTAGCGGTAGTTACCTCTGCAGTTCCCATAACAGATGTATTGGCTGCAACGGTAATAGTCTTAGTAACAAGACCTGGATTATCTGGTAAATCCCAGTCATCCGTTGTGTTCAACTGAGCGAAAGTAGCTAAAGTACATAGCCACATTCCCAGTATTGAAATGATTTTATTCATGATTTTTTATATTTAAGTTTTTATTAATATCTTACTTTCTTACCATTAACGATATAGATATTGCCCTTTGTTGGAGTAGCAACTCTTACACCCTGTAAGTTATAAATGGTATCATCATTAGAAACACTTTCAACTGAAGCTATAGCTGTAGCGTCCTCACCAACATAGATTACGAAACGCATTTCGTTTTTGCCTGCTGTTGCTGTGAAAGTGTAGCTATAAGTTTCGTCACCGAGTACTACCTTATTTCCTGTAAGATTATCCACAAGTACAACAGGACTTGCTATGCCTTCTGCTGTGATTGTATATTCACCATCCTTAGCGAAATAAGTTCCCAACTGAATTATGCCATTAGCTAAAGGACGCTCATTAATAGCATAACTTACTCCGTCAGCAACGGTATAAATCTGTGGAACATTAACATTAGTACTCATGAACTTACTTGCGTCAGAACCGATTTCGTAACCTTCATTTGCGTTAGAATTGATTACAAAACGTGTCTTATCAGAATATGTTCCATCGCATATTGTGAAGTTGTAGAGTTCACGATTAGAAGAAAGAGCACCACGAACACGTGCGTCAGAAGTAGAAATGTAAGAATTTGTCTGACGACCATCCTTATCAAAAGTGACAACGCCACTCTGCTCTACCTGGATAAACATAGCCTGAAGTGGAGACAGAACGTAGCTATCATCTGCAGGGTTAATTGCAACATAAGTGTTGTTATCCCAAACTGTGATAGTTGACTCGATACCAAGTTTGCTTACATCAAAGTATGAAAGATATGGATTACCGATAAGGTTCCATCCCGCATTTGAAGCATATTCACTTTCATAAGCACTTACCTCGACATCCACACTTGAATTTGCGAATATCTTATTTATAGACTCAGAAGAAGTCGTAGTATAAGTAAATGTTGTTGAACCTGTCTCTTCACCATGACGAGCCTGGATAATATATCCTTCGCCCTCTTCCAAAGTACCTGAAGTAACGGCAACCCATGTATTTGCGACATCCACATTTGCACGAGCAGAACCATCATACTTGTAAATCTTCCACTCTGTTCCGCTTTCAGAATTTACAAGTTCAGAAACAGGAACATCACAAGGGAATTTAACGAAAGACCATTGTGCATAAGGTATAGTAAGATTGATTACAGCACTAGCTGTATTTACGACACCATTATTAATGATTGCATTCGTATTATTATCAGTAGATACCTCTACGGTAACTTTATTTGCAGTAAGAGTCTCGTAAGATTCTACTGTAACAACTCCATTGACGATGAAATCAGTAGCACTAAATTCATTTATCGTCCATTCAGTAGCAGCCTTATCGCCATAAAGAGTAGAACCTGCATTAGTGTTATTAACACCAAGGTGTCCATTCTTTCCCTTTATATTATATGCTGCATCTGTAGCAGAGATGACAAATTCAGAACCTGTCTGTGAAGCAGTAAGATCCCATTTATTATTATCGAGATAAGCAACATACTCTTCCCCATTAGATATGAGATATCCATCATTTGAAGAAACAAAATAAAGAGGCTGAGCATAATTACCGAGTTTGATTCCTTCGGCAGAAACTGTCATAAATTTGCCAGATTCTTTAATAGCAATCTGATAAGCTTGAGTTGATGAAGGAGTTGTAACAGAAGGTTGCTCAACGCTATTTAATTCATCGAGCGTAGTAGCATCATTTATACTTTTCTTTGCATTATCAATACTTGCCTGTGAATACTGGAAAAGTCCATCTCCAATAGGTGATAAAGTCTGGATAGCAGCTAGAGCATTAGCTTTTGCAAAATCAAGTTTTACCGAAGCTATATCTTCAGCTCCAGAATATATTGTCATTTTATCGTAGAAAAGATGAGGATTAGCACCAGAGCCACCACCGTTTGATTTATAACCAAGAGAGAAAGTAACGAGAGAAGTGTTAGTCAAAGTAAATTCTACAAATTGATAAGTCCAAGCTCCAGCAGTAAATGCTGTAACAGAAGAATAATTTGTTACTCCATCAACCGAAACACCAGTAAGGTTAGTTACCTCGGCTGTTCCTGCTTGATTATATGTAGGGATAGCAATCATATACTCACCTTCCGTCATTCGAACAGTTTGAGTATATTGTGATGTAGCACTCCAAACAGCAAGAACACCAAGTGCCTTACCATTCGTACCAGTAGGTCCTTCAGTTGGAGCTAAGTAATCTACTCCTCCAAGACCAGCAGTTGCTCCGTATTCAAAAGTACCAGCAGCATGATTATTTGATGTACCCTCAGCACATATAGTCCATCCAGTTACAGATTGCATACCAGAAGTCTCACCTTCATTTGCAATATCATTTGAATATGTACGAACAGTAGCTGCGACTGCATCGTCAGTTCCGAAATCTGTATTTACGAGTGAACTAGAATAAACTGTAGTGTAAGACTTTTCTGTATTAAGAACAGCGATTTCATCGCCATTAGCATCAAGGAGTTTGATGCCATTCTCAGGAATTACAATAGTGTATGAATCAGCTCCTGTAAAGTCATAAGCAACAACAGCACCATTATCGGCAGAAGTAGTATTTGTGTAGTTTGTACCATTAACAGTAGCATTTATAACATACTTATTGTTGGCCGAATTAGCAGCATTTTGATCGGCATAATCGGCAAAAGTAATGACGACCTTATCTGCTTTTTCTGTAAATGTAGGTTCTCCCAAGTCAATTACAGGAACATCCAAAGACAATAAAGTAAGTTTGAATTTATCTACCTTATACCAATTACCTCCTTGAACAGTATATTCAGTTCCATTACCACCAACAGAACCTATAGTTGCGGTTCCATCGGTAACATAGAAATCGAGAGTAGTCTCAACTCCAGTACCCTTTTCTGTAGATACAACACCAGAATTATGCATTCCATTAGCAGTTAAGAAAATCGCTATTGTATTGTCAGAAGCTACTGTAGCAGTAAGTCTATAAGTACCATTAGGCAATCCTTCGATAGTCTGAGTTATTGGCAAACCAACAGACCATGTATTGAAAAGATAATTTCCATCAGAGCCACTCATCTTATAAGTGTCGTTTGTAGTAGATCTTGCGCCAGTATCTTCAGATGCCCCCACAGTCCATCCATTTGTATTTCCTGTTTCGAAACTTGGATTTACTATAGCACCCGTGAAATCTGCATTTTCAGAAGTTTGAGCTTTGACCGCAGTTACGTATGCAGTTTCCATAGCAGTAATCTGCTCATCAGTAAGCTTAACCAAAGTTGAGTTATTATAAGCATAAGTTACTGATGAAACGGTTTCATCAGAAGCATAATTAGCGATTCCATCAGCATCAAGTGCTGAAGCCTTGTTAATATATTCAAGAGCTGCAGCATAATTCTTAATAGAAATATTAGCATCACTTATTGCTGTAGTAAGAGCAGAAATAGCTGATTCGTATGCAGCAGAAGTTTCTTCTGTTGGAGTTGTATAAGCAGTAGAAAGAGCGTTTGAAACAGATGAATTCATCGGTTTATTCTTAATTTCATCAGCTTGTGACTGCAAAGCAGCAAAAGCATCTTTTAAGTCAGATAGTCCCTTTTCTGCCGCGATCTGAGCACATACCTCCTTAATAGCAATCCAGTTGAAATTATTATCAGAATTTTCAACAATACCAATAGTCAAATCTCCGTTAGAATCAGCTTTTCCATATGCAGAGAAAGTACCATAAACACCTCCCATAGAACCATTTGTGAATGTTGTTCCAGTTGAGACATCATCAGATTTACCTGTTCCAGCATAGAAATAAGCTCCAGAAGGAGTGTTAGTACTTGCCTGATTATATGCTCGAATAAGAGCACTTACAGTATAGTACTGATTAGGAACCAGGCCAAATATAGTATAAGAAATATTTCCTGGAGTTATAGGTGCAGCACTTGCATCTACCCAATGCTCAATAAATGGAACAACCATTCGCGAAGGATCGGCAGAAGCATCATTAGCCTCAGTTGACCATGTATTCAACTGGAAGTTATATGTTCCAGATGTAGTTTCAGTAAAAGTCCATCCATCAATAGCGGATGTAATATTTCCGAGTCCTTCAGCTGTAATATCTTTTCCTATAGTTGTCTGTGACTTTGCAGCTGTAACATAAACGGCTAAAATATCCTCAGACATATCCTGAGTCATACTCCTATTATCATAAGCTGTTTGTATACTTGCGATAGCAGAATTATAAACAGTCTGTCCGGTTTCATCAAGAGAAAGTGCCTTAGTAGCATATTCTGTAATAGCGCTACTTGTATTAGAATAATCTTCTATAGAAGCATTTGCAGCTTTAGTAGCATTTTTAACAGCAGAGATAGCTGCAGAATATTCACTTTCTTGAGAATAGCTCTTTCCTTCATAAGTTGCAATAACACTTGCAAGAGCATCTGCTACATCGGAATTCATAATGCCACTAACTTTCTTAGCATCAGAAATGGCATTATCCAATGAAGTCTGTAATATAGAAAGATCTAATCCACAATAATACAAACTCACATTATCAAAAATACACCAAAGTTCTTTATTATTCGTATTCTTAAAACCTAATTCAATAGTATTATCGCTAACTACGAATTCTATTTCATCAGTAAAATACAACCCTTTAGAGAAAGCATCAGATGCTGCAATCATATTATCAGGATTTGTTCCTGAATATCTTGGACTCGAGTTACCACTATTTCCAAGTGTATTATCACCAATATTACCAGCATCAGATTCAATAGTAGGGAGAACAGTTGTTGAACTATTTGCGTATAACACAGGAAGATTTGTATTATCCTCTCCGTCTTGTCTATAAAATCCTTGAGCTTTCATACGATAAACTCCGTTAGGCACATTCGAAAGTGTCTGACTAATAGTAAAAGTAGAATGCCAAGATTCAGCACAAAAATTGTGATGATGCCCACCAGCCAAATTATAGTTTGAGCAATTTGCTACTTTCCATGAGCTCGTACTGCAATTTCTATTGAAATTAGGATTTACGATAAGGAAAGATGCTGGCAGAGGGTTAGAACTTGTAGCACCAGATAATTCTTCAATAGCTTTTTCTTTAGTAAGAATAGTCCAAACAGCATTAGGATCAGAAGCGTCCGTAGTAGTTGAAAGCTGCCAATCCAACGTAGAACTTGTTGTTGTATTAGGAATGATATAATTACCATTATTAGAAATGGTATAACCTCCTGTTACCTCAGTAAAAGTCCATCCTCCAGAAGGAGTTGAACTGTCATGATATAAATTACTACCTAAATACTTACTTGACACAGTAACATAAGTATCTAAAATAGAATACGTTCCATTTCCCAAAGAGGTCAATGTGAATAAATCGCCACAATCAGAGACCGAAGCTTGCGTTCCCCAACGGTTAGCACCACCTAAGAAGAGTCCGCTTTGCACATTTTTGATGTAATAGTTTCCATCATCAAAAGCCAAAGCTTCCGTATTAAAGCTAAAGGTAGTTGTGACTACCGTCAGCAAGGATAAAAATAGTTTTTTCATATAAAATGATACTTTACTAATACTTTTAATTCTTATTTTAAGTAAGAGGATATAATTTCATATATACCAAACATATAACACAAAGAATATAGTGCATATGTATTGTATAAATACAAAGCATGCTCTCTATGTA
>JAILIJ010000167.1 GCA_024695315.1 Bacteroidaceae bacterium | reverse complement strand
ACACTATTTTTTATAATGTCTTTTTTGATGATACTAGCACTACATAGATTGAGAAGGCTAAAATATTCAAAAAAAGAGTGTATCAGTAGCCTCTTATATAAGATTTCTGACACACTCTCTTTTATATTGTATAGTGCTCTTTGACTAGAACTCAGCAGTTTTAGGTGTACGTGGGAAAGGTATAACGTCACGAATATTCTGCATACCTGTTACGAAAAGAATAAGACGCTCGAAACCGAGTCCGAAACCTCCATGAGGACAAGAACCAAACTTACGAGTATCGAGATACCACCACATATCCTTCATAGGGATATTACGTGATTCGATTTCTCCCATAAGCTTTCCGTAGTCTTCTTCACGTACAGAACCACCTATGATTTCGCCAATCTGTGGGAAAAGAACGTCAGTACCCTGTACTGTTTCTTCCATCTCCTTACCGTCGAATACAGGCTTCTTATCATCAATCTTCATGTAGAATGCCTTGATAGACTTAGGGTAGTTAGTCATGATGACAGGCTTCTTGAAATACTCCTCAACGAGGAAACGCTCATGTTCAGAAGCGAGGTCATCGCCCCAGTTACAAGGGAACTCGAATTTCTTACCATCCTTTATTGCCTGCTGCAGAATCTCAATACCCTTAGTATATGGAAGACGAACAAAGTCCTCCTTGAGCACTCCCTCAAGACGCTCAATGAGTCCCTTATCAATCATCTTATTAAGGAATTCGAGGTCATCTTTACAGTTGTCAAGAGCCCACTTAACACAGAACTTAATGAAATCTTCCTCAAGATCCATGAGATCATCCATATCGATGAAACAAACCTCAGGTTCAACCATCCAGAATTCTGCAAGGTGTCTTGGAGTATTACTATTTTCAGCTCTGAAAGTAGGTCCAAAAGTATAAATCTGACCAAGAGAAGTAGCGCCAAGCTCTCCCTCAAGCTGTCCTGACACTGTAAGAGAAGTCTGCTTTCCGAAGAAGTCATCGTCATAGATTATAGATCCATTCTCATCCTTCTTCAAGTCATATAAGTTCTTAGTAGTTACCTGGAACATCTGTCCAGCGCCTTCGCAGTCTGAAGCTGTGATAAGTGGAGTATGGAAATACACAAAACCATGCTGATGGAAATAAGTGTGTATAGCCATAGCCATATTGTGTCGAATACGCATAACAGCTCCAAAAGTGTTAGTACGCAAACGAAGGTGTGCATACTGACGCATATATTCGAATGACTGTCCCTTCTTCTGCATAGGATAGTCAGCAGGACATTCTCCAAATACCTTAATATCTGTAGCCTGAACCTCTACGGCCTGTCCAGAACCGATAGACTCGACCATAGTTCCAGTAACAGAGAGACATGCACCAGTTGTAATAGTCTTGAACATTTCAGCATCGAACTTTTCTACATCAGCTACGATCTGAACATTATTGATAGTTGAGCCGTCGTTCAAAGCGATGAAGTTTACTGATTTGCTGCCACGCTTAGTTCTAACCCAACCCATTACAGTAACCTCTGATCCATAATCTTTACGCTGGAGGAGGTCAACAATCTTTACTCTTTTCATGTGTTTGTTAATTATGTAAATTCAATAAGTTCCGGTTGCCTTATGAGAAAGAGCAACCAGAACTCATTAGATTATGCATTAATTATTATTCGAAACTTCCCATGTGAAGCATAGCAACTTCCTGTTCTGTGAGGAATCGCCAATCTCCACGCTTAAGACCCTTCTTAGTAAGACCAGCGAACATTACTCGGTCGAGCTTGCAAACCTTATATCCAAGGCTTTCAAAGATACGACGAACTATACGGTTCTTACCAGAGTGGATTTCGATGCCAATCTGCTTCTTATCTGTATCAGAAGCATAAGAGATAGCATCTGCACGAATCTCTCCATCTTCAAGAGTTATGCCCTCTGAGATCTTCTGCATATCAGCAGCAGTACAGTTCTTGTCGAGTTGAACGTGGTATATCTTCTTCTTCAAATACTTTGGATGAGTAAGCTTAGAAGACAAATCTCCATCGTTAGTAAAGAGAAGCACACCAGTAGTGTTACGGTCGAGACGGCCTACTGGGTAGATACGCTCGCGGCAGCAGTTCTTAACGAGATCCATAACAGTCTTACGCTGCTGTGGGTCATCAGAAGTAGTAACGTAATCCTTTGGTTTATTGAGGAGTACATATACCTTCTTTTCGATAGAAACGAGCTGGTCGTGGAAGTGTACCTCATCAGTACGCTGTACCTTAGAACCAAGTTCGGTAATGATTTCTCCGTTAACCTTTACTACACCAGCCTGGATGAACTGGTCTGCCTCACGACGAGAGCATACGCCAGCATTAGCGAGGTACTTGTTAAGACGGATTGGTGCATCTGGATCCTCGAGGTACTCCTTGTACTCGATACGCTTCTTCATGTTATACTTAGCATTTGGATCGTAGTCTGCTGTGCGCTGACGATATCCTCCGCGATTATTGTTATAGCCACTATTGTAGCCGCCACGATTGCCGCCATTGTTGTAGCCGCCACGGTTGCCACCATTGTTGTAGCCACCACGGTTGCCACCATTGTTATAGCCACCACGGTTGCCGCCATTGTTGTAGCCACCACGGTTGCCACCATTGTTGTAGCCACCACGGTTGCCGCCATTATTATTGTATCCACCTTCGCCACGGCTCTGGTATCCACCACCCTGGCCATATGATGAACGCTGTTGGCGATATCCATTATTCTGACGTTCTCCGCCATCATATCCATTATCGCCATAGCTGCGCTGTTCTCTATTATTATTGTATGAAGGACGCTGTCCGTAGCTAGGACGACGCTGCTCTGTAGCATTATCGTCGTTTGATCCTCCGAATCCAGCAGGTCTAAATCCACGGTCAGCCTGTGAGCTGCTGTAAGCTACCCTTTCGCTTCTGTTAAAGCGAGGACGTTGTGTACGCTCATGGCCATTTGCACCATAAGAATTTTCACGGTTACCATAAGAAGAATGATAACCATCTCGGCTACCACCATTAGCATTTTCTGAATTGCTTTCGGCAGATGTTCCCTGCCATTCATCTAATTCGCTCATATTTTTAATTTAATGAAATATTCCCTTGCTTTCTTTCTTTAATAGAGGATACTATAATACTTTCACGCATAGGGAAAATAAAGTTAATAATTTTATGTGATTTATAATAGTTTCATGCCTCTTCGGCACATGTAAATTTACATACCAGTATAAGTATGAGGAGTAATCGCTCTGAGCTCAGCCTTCACGCTGTCTGAGACATCCAATCCGTCGATGAAATTATGGATAGACTCCTCTGTTATGGCAGCATTTGTTCTTGTGAGCGCCTTAAGAGCCTCGTATGGATGTGGGTAAGCCTCACGACGAAGAATAGTCTGAATACCCTCAGCACATACCGCCCAACAGTTATCGAGATCTCTATTGATTGCAGCCTCATTGAGAAGCAATTTACGTAGTCCCTTGAGAGTAGACTGAATAGAGATTATCATGTGTCCCATAGGTACTCCCACGTTACGAAGCACAGTAGAATCTGTAAGGTCACGCTGTAGACGACTTACAGGAAGTTTTTGGCTAAGGAACACGAGAATAGCGTTAGCCATACCGAGGTTACCTTCAGAGTTTTCAAAGTCTATAGGGTTTACCTTGTGAGGCATAGCAGAAGAGCCAACCTCTCCAGCCTTGATTTTCTGTTTGAAGTATTCCATAGATACATACATCCAGAAGTCGCGGTCAAGGTCAATGATGATAGTATTGATACGCTTCATTGCGTCAAATACTCCACCAAGGTTATCATAGTTACTTATTTGTGTAGTCCACTGTTCGCGTTCGAGTCCGAGTTTTTCGCTAACGAATCTATTACCGAAGTCCTTCCAGTTATATTCAGGATAAGCAATATGGTGAGCATTAAAGTTACCAGTTGCTCCTCCGAACTTAGCAGTAATCTTACAAGCCTTCAGTTGATTGAGTTGTTCAGTAAGACGGTAAACGTATACCTCCACCTCTTTACCCAAACGAGTTGGTGATGCAGGCTGTCCGTGAGTCTTAGCAAGCATAGGAATATCTTTCCATTCGTTGGCATATTCCTTCAACTGCTCAATAAGTTCTTCCACCTGTGGGTAGTACACTTCCTCAAGCGCATGCTTTACAGAAAGCGGAACAGAGGTATTATTGATATCCTGGCTAGTCAAGCCAAAATGAATAAATTCTTTGTAAGCGTCAAAGTTACCGATTTTATCGAGTTCTTCCTTAATAAAATACTCGACCGCCTTAACGTCGTGATTAGTAACTTTTTCTATGTCTTTCACTCTTTGCGCATCCTCTTCAGAGAAATTGCGATAGATATCTCTGAGCGCCTCAAACATATTATGGTCAAAAGACTCCAACTGAGGCAGAGGCAATTCACATAAAGTGATAAAATATTCGATTTCAACACGCACTCGATATTTTATAAGCGCATATTCTGAGAAATAAGAAGCTAACACTTCTGTCTTGTTTCTATATCTTCCGTCGATTGGAGAAACAGCCGTAAGAGTATCAAGTTTCATTGTTAATCAAATTGTGACTTTATCCTAAGTTATTTAATTCTAGTTATACAATTCTAAATCATTCTTGTAATTCAACGTACAGACTTCTCGTCTAACCTACTTCGTAATTTCTTTCTACTTACTCGATTGTATGTCATTATTGAATTCATGAATTTTGAGCAAAGATAGTATTTTAATAAACATAACGAGCATCGAGTATCAATAAAATGAAAAAAAACGTTATTTTTAACTTTTTTTAAGTTCCGAAGGTATTCTAAATGCAGTATAGACTTCAATAATTACAAATACGATGAACAACAAGAGCCATGAAGAATTTGTGATATAGACATTATATCCGAAATAAAATCCGTTCTTTGCGAACATAAGTGCAGCACATGCTAAAAGTACGAAAACGGCAAAGGCGCGTTGTCTATACAGTCTTTTCAGAGTGATAGAATCCTCTTTCATCTGCTGCTGCACAGCAAGTCGTCCGACAGCGAATATGATGGTTCCTGCAGCGAAGACGTATGGTACCCATTCTTGTTTTGTAATCCAAAGAGCCGCGGCTAATGTCACGACCGTCTCACCGAGTATCTCCACATACCCCATTATTTTATTCTTTGTCATTTTTCTCTTCTATAATAAAAATATCCTCATTGCGAGTCTTCATATAGTATTTTTTCCTTGCGACCTCTACAACAGCTTCAGGGTCCGACTTAAATCTTTCGAGAGTAGCCTTATCAGTCTCATATTTATTCTTATAGAACTCTATTTCGTCTGACAATCTTGATATTTCCATATTATTTTCGTATCGTCGAATCAGGCAACTATCCCCTACAAACCCTGTAAAGATCACAAATACCAGTGTTGCAATGACCCATTTGGATTTTGAGTAGAAAAGCAGATGTTTAATCTCTATATTCATAATTCACTTTCTATAAAACGCCACAAAGTTAGCGTTTAAAGCCTACAATAAAAATGTTATTGTTCTTTTTTTTCATGTAGGAACAAAAAAGGCTGCACACAATTATTGTGCAGCCCCTATATTTGCTTCTATAGAATCAAATTAGAATAGCTTGTTTGGATATACTCCGTCAGCAACAAGCTTAGCAATACGAGCTACAGTATCGTCACGGTCAGCAGCGTAAGTTACTCCAAACCACTTAGAAGTAGTATCGAGTACCTCAACAGAAGCAGTACCGTCGTTGATGAGCTTATTAACCATAAGTGGAATAAAGAACTCAGCCTTGAGGTTCTCCATATTCTTAGGATCTGCAAGGAACTCCTTGAAATACTCTTCAGAATACTGGAAGTAGTCAGGAGTGAATCCCCACATATTCATAGAAACAGGAACATTCTCCTCGAGTGGAATCCACTCACCCTTCTCGTCCTTGAAACAGATAGCGTTGTTCTTGTCAGCCTGACGCATGATTTCTGTACGCTCAACAACGTCAGAGAGGTGGCGGTTATTGTCATAAACACAAACACCACGAGCAACAGAACCATTTTCAGAAAGAGTATTGCAGCAACGGAAACCTACCATTGCATACTTATTCTTAGAACCGTCAGGAAGTTCTGAAAGGAACTTACCGATCTGCATGAAAGCGTCACGTCCGTAGAAGTCGTCACAGTTGATAACAGCGAAAGGTTCCTTGATAACGTCCTTACCCATAAGTACTGCGTGATTAGTACCCCAAGGCTTAACACGTCCCTCTGGGCACTTGAATCCTGCAGGTAAAGCGTCAATGCTCTGGAAGCAGAGTTCGCAAGGAACTACTCCCTGATACTTAGCGAGAATCTGAGTGCGGAACTGCTCTTCAAAATCCTTACGGATAACCCATACAATCTTACCGAATCCAGCCTTAACAGCGTCGTAGATTGAGTAATCCATAATAGTTTCTCCATTAGGTCCTAGACCATCGAGCTGCTTAAGACCGCCATAACGGCTACCCATACCAGCAGCAAGAAGAAAAAGTGTTGGTTTCATAATTTTGATGTTATATTTTATTTATTTGATATAATTTCAATGTGCAAAGATAAATATTATAATAGAAAAGAGAGCAACATTCACTCAACTTTTTCACAGAATTGTCACTTTTCGACCAATTCTGCATCCATTTTAATCTATACCTTTCATTGATAGAGCCAAGCGTTGCCTCTGTAAATCGACGCTTATCACCTTGACCTGCACATGCTGATGCAACTGTACTTCACTTGCTGGGTCCTTCACGAAGTGGTCTGCCAATTCGCTAACATGTACGAGTCCTTTAGTATGTACGCCAACATCTACAAAGCATCCAAAGTTAGTAACATTTGTGATTATTCCCGGCAGAATCATTCCTGGCTGAACGTCCTCAAGTTCTTTTACATCCTTTGAGAAAGCGAAAGCCTGCAACTGCTGTCGAGGATCGCGACCTGGCTTATCAAGCTCCTGCATGATATCATTGAGTGTAGGAAGTCCCACTTTATCAGTCACATATTTCTTTATGTCAATATTAGCACGTACTTCCTTATTCTTCAAAAGTTCCTCCACAGTACACTTTTGGTCCTTAGCCATCTTCTCCACGATAGGATAGCTTTCAGGGTGAACAGCACTATTATCGAGCGGTTGCTTTCCTCCGCTGACGCGCAAGAATCCTGCAGCCTGTTCGAAGGCCTTTGGACCGAGTTTAGGGACTTTCAGCAGTTCCTTACGGCTTGTAAAGGCTCCATTCTGCGCACGATAGTCAACGATATTCTGAGCTATCGTAGGTCCCAATCCAGATATATAAGTAAGAAGATGTTTAGATGCCGTATTAACATTTACGCCCACCTTATTCACGCACATCTCCACTGTTTGGTCGAGAGAATGTTTGAGTTCCTTCTGATCTACATCCTTCTGATACTGTCCTACTCCGATAGAGTTAGGGTCAATCTTCACGAGTTCGGCAAGTGGGTCCATAAGTCGGCGTCCGATCGATACCGCTCCACGCACCGTAACATCATAGTCAGGGAACTCGTCGCGTGCTACCTTAGAAGCAGAATATATAGATGCTCCATCCTCGCTTACCACAAACACCTGTACACTTTCAGGGAGTCCGAGTCCATTGACGAACTCCTCCGTCTCACGACTTGCCGTACCATTACCTATAGATATAGCCTCAATCTTATATTGCTTGACGAGAGTCCAAATCTTATTTCCTGCAGCCGCTCTGTCACTCTTAGGAGGATGAGGATAAATAGCCTCATTATGTAACAAATTACCCTCTGCGTCGAGACATACCACCTTACATCCTGTTCTGAATCCAGGGTCAATACCTAGCACACGTTTCTGTCCGAGAGGAGCAGACATCAATAGCTGTTCAAGATTTTTAACAAATATTCTTATTGCCTCTTGGTCTGCCAATTCCTTGCTTGACTTTGCAAACTCCGTCTCTATGCTTGGCTTAATGAGTCTCTTGAAAGAATCCTCCACCGCGTCCCACACCAATTCGGCACATTTGCCTGAGTTACGCAAGAACTGTCTGTCAAGACGGTCGAGACACCTCTCATCGTCACCACTAATGCTAACTCTTAGCACCCCTTCAGTTTCACCGCGTCTCATCGCCAACAATCTATGTGATGCACACTTATTCAGTTTTTCTGAGAAGTCAAAGTAATCGCGGAACTTCTGTGATTTAGCCTCCCATTCCTCATCTTCCTTCTTAGGTTTGATGACTTTAGATGTGATTACCGCATCCTTCTTGAAGTTGAAGCGAACGATATTACGTGCCTCTTCACTCTCGCTGACCATCTCAGCAATAATGTCCTGAGCTCCCTGAATAGCCTCATCGGCACTCTTCACGCCCTTCTCTTCAGAGATAAACTCCTTAACCTTCTTATCCACATCCGCATTTGGGTTCTGCATGAGTAGGAACGTAGCCAAAGGCTCCAATCCCTTCTGTCGTGCCACTTCCGCCTTCGTTTTACGTTTAGGCTTAAATGGCAGATATATATCCTCAAGTTCCGTAGCATCCCATGATGCGTCGATACGTGCCTTAAGTTCAGGCGTCAACTTTCCTTGTTCCTCAATAGTCTTAAGAATAGTCTCCTTACGTTTCTCAGTCTCTTTGAGTTTGTTAAGGTTATCACTCACACTTGCCACCTGCACCTCATCGAGCGTTCCCGTCGCCTCCTTACGATATCGGCTGATGAAAGGAATGGTACATCCCTCTTCTAAAAGTTCCACAGTATTAGCCACCTGACGTTCACTGATGCCAGTAGCTTTAGCAATAAGTTTTGGAAATATTAAATTCATTTATGTTCTAGTTTTGAGAGTTCTGTTAGAGCCATAATCCAAGGTCCTATACCCTTAGGGTCATTCTCCACTCGCTTCTCCCCTATATAATATTCATAACTACCATTTCTATCGTCGCTCAATCCTGCCACAGCACACACGTCCCTGAGGTTCACATTTCCGTAATCGTCCTCATAGCAGAAGTATTTCTCTATTCCATCAAGTGCAAGTTTTGCAGCCTTGACATAAGCCTCATCCAGATATCCCAGTCGTACTCCTTTCAGGAACACGTATGCCGTCATCGGAGTGACAGACATTTCGTAGTAATTGTCTGGTTTGTCTGGGCAATCGAGAACCTGCTTCCAAGCTCCCTTTTCTGGGTCTTGCAGTTCAAGCATCCTACTACATAGACTCTGTAATATGTAAGCTAAGGAGTCAACTACCCCCTGCTCCTGTGCGAAATATTTAGAGCTCTTATTTTGGAAAATCTCCAAGTAATCGACGAGTGCCATGAGATACCATCCCTCAGCCCTTCCCCAGGCATGTTCACTTCGTCCAGTCTTCTTGCTTGCCCATGACTGCACCGAGTCTGCATCCCAAGCATGATGGAGCAAGTTACACTTCTTGCAGTAAGTACGGTTATATATAAGACAGAACTGATGTTCCACATCATCCATACTCATGGCCTGCTTTTCTCCCGCCTCATACCACTGAGCATATTCAGCATAGAAAGGCGCAGACATATAGAGTCCGTCGAGCCACATCTGTTCAGGATATATCGTCTTATGCCAGAATCCGCCGTCCTGTGTTCTTGGTTGCAGTTCAAGCTGACGTCTTAGTGTGTCCAGCGCCATCTTGTACTTAGGTTTATTGGCATATTCGTTAATTCTAAACAACAATTTACCGCTGTTTATGGCATCGAGTTTGAAGTCTGCCATCTTGTATTTGTAGATGACTCCATTCTCTCCGATAAGTTTATCTGTATAGCCTTCCGCATAACTATATATCATATTCCTGTATGCCTCGTCCTGGGTGTCAGCATAGTCGAGCATAGCTTTCAATTCGAGTCCCTGGGTGTAATTCCACTTAGGTTGTTTCGGTGCGTCAATCATCCAAGCTTCTTTATGTCTTGACATTTCCGACACGATAATCTTGTGGATCAACTTTTCCGTCTTCGACTGTGCGAACGCCTGTTGTAGGCAGCACGTCGCAAGAACAATAACAAATAGTAGTCTTTTCATTTTCTTTTGTTTTAGTCAATTTAAAGTTAGGGGATGAGAAGATTAAGAAATCTTACAAGAATCTAAAGAGAAGTTAGAAGGTAAAAGAAAGACGATAGTTGTTGCGGTAGTATACCAAAACAAACAATTATTCATTCTTCACTCTTCATTCTTCACTTTTTCACTTAGTTCATAAGATATTGAGCAAGCATTTCTGCACATCGTTCGCCATCCATACCAGCCGACACAATGCCGCCTGCATATCCTGCGCCCTCTCCTGCTGGGAACAATCCCTGCACCCTCAAGTG
The DNA here is from genome assembly GCA_024695315.1 of Bacteroidaceae bacterium. GTDB lineage: Bacteria > Bacteroidota > Bacteroidia > Bacteroidales > Bacteroidaceae > Minthosoma. The sequence goes on along the minus strand of JAILIJ010000167.1, from coordinate 1,648 downwards.
CTGCAACGTCTCCTTGTCTCTGATGATACGCACAGGTGCACTCGTTCTTGTCTCCACACCAATGAGAACAGCCTCATTAGTAAGGAATCCGTGGCTTCTCTCTCCGAAGTTCTTGAATCCTTGTTGCAAACGTGAAGAAATGAATTCAGGCATCCAGAAATGTATTGGAGTAGAAATCAATCCTGGGGTATACGATGACTTAGGCAGGTCGTAGCTACCTTTACGATTGACGAAATGTGCCATTCTCTGTGCAGGTGCCGTCTGTCTCATATTACCTTGCAACCATGCCGTTTTCTCAAGTCTCTCTTGAAACTCCATCATGGCCAATGGACCTCCCTTAACCTCCACTCCTTCAAGCGGTGGCAATTCTGCCAGTGACCTTTCTTGCAAGTCGTCAACATGCAATTCGACGACCATTCCACTATTGCTCCAAGGCGAGTTACGCTGCGAGTTCGACATTCCGTTGACGACAATCTGTTTTGGTCCACTTGCTGCAGGTACCACGGTACCTCCTGGACACATACAAAACGAATATACTCCGCGTCCATTCACCTGAGTGACGAACGAATACTCAGCAGTAGGAAGATACTTGCCTTTTCCGTTACGATTATGATACTGTATCTGATCAATTAACTCACTTGGGTGCTCCAAACGCACTCCCACAGCAATATCCTTTGCCTCTATTTCTATTCCGGCTCCGTAGAGATATCTATAAACGTCGCGAGCAGAATGTCCTGTTGCAAGTATCACTGGTCCATTGAAAGCCTTCTCACTTCCTTCTGCTGTGACACATTCTATGCCAACAACTTTTTCTTCTCCTTGCACACCTGTCTGGGCGAGTTTCAAACCAGTCATCTTGGTCTCGAAATGTACCTCACCTCCACAACGAATGATGGTGTTACGCATATTCTCTATAATGCCTGGCAACTTATCCGTTCCTAGATGCGGATGAGAATCTGAGAGTATGCTTGTACTAGCTCCATGCTGGCAGAAGACATCGAGAATCTTATTTGCATTACCTCTCTTCTTGCTACGAGTGTATAGTTTGCCATCAGAGAACGCTCCTGCACCTCCTTCTCCAAACGAATAGTTACTCTCAGGATTAACCTTGTGGTCACGACTTATGAGGGCAATATCCTTACGTCGATCATGAACAGACTTTCCTCGCTCCACGACTACAGGTCGCACCCCAAGTTCTATGAGTTTGAGGGCGGCAAACAATCCTGCAGGTCCCGCTCCTACCACAACAGCCTGTGGTCGTCCCTCAACATTAGGGTATTCTGTACGTTCAAACTCATCATCTTGAGGCATCTCGTTAATGTAGCACCTCACGGTGAGATTAATGACAATAGTTCTTTGTCTTGCATCAACACCACGTTTGAGTACACGTACGGCATTGATTGTCCTAACATCAACACCCTTATCCTTTGCGATGAACGCTTTTATATTCTGTTCGCTTGCTGCCTGTTCTGGCAACAGCCTAATCTGATATTCCTGTATCATTGATTTATCGGGAATTTTTATTCGTTTCTATCACTTTCAGGAATTACTTCCTTGAAAAGATTATTTTCAAATCTATCTGCCCACAGATAGGAAATGCAAAGTTAAGCATTTTTTCAAAATCAACTCTTGTTGATAAGCTTTTTTT
>JAILIJ010000195.1 GCA_024695315.1 Bacteroidaceae bacterium | reverse complement strand
TGTAAGCTGAAAAATAAGGAATAGGGGACTTATGTGGTGAAATGAGGCTTCACTCCTAAGATGATGTCGGCAACGACTTTTACCCTTGCGAACATCTCGCGAACCTTGACTTTGATACTTTTCTTGTAAATTGGGTAAATGGCATCATAGGCAACCGCGTCAATATCGTTGTGGAGGGCTATGTAGAGTGCCCTGCGATTATGAAATTCTTGGGAAACGATGATGTATTTGTTTTTCCCAAAGACATCTCTTGCGCGGATTACGGAGTCGAGAGTGCGTCGACCTCCATAGTCAAGTAGGCATTTTGATTTTGGAATTCCTGCTGCCTCAAGGTCTGCCAACATCATTTCTGGCTCGTTGTATTCTTTGGAAGAGTTATCGCCACTTATAAGAACGCTGTCTATTTTTCCGGCTTTGTATAGTTCGGCTACGGCATCTATTCGGCGGGTATAGTATTCATTTTCACTGCCACGCAAAGTGTATTTATTTGTGCCTAAGAGAAGGGCTACCGAGCGTCTTGGTACTTTGTTTATATCGGCAAAGTGCAGTTCCTGGGTGCTGTTTTCTACTATTATATTACATATTAAGACAATGGCGGCAATAAGTATGGCTAATGCTGATACGTATATGAAAAATCTGTTCGCTATTTTCTTTTTCATTTTGCAAAATAGTGTTAGTTGTTGAAATTTAGTGGTTATGAGAATATATGACATGCGTGGCTTATACTCAAATTTTCTTACTGACTATTTGGTATAAGTAATATAAGATAAGCCTATTATGCGTTAGTATTTTTATTCTACCAAGTGCAGCTTTGCTAAACTTGAAATTTGATTTTAATACTCTACAAAGTTCGTTAAATTCCTAGATATGTACAAGAAATTAACATTTTTTTGCCAAATATAATGTGCTGAGGAAGATAAAAAGATAGGTGGGATGAGATCAAGGATTAATCTTCTTTTGTACTTTAGGTATTTATCATATCCATTTTTTTTAGATAAAAATATAGAAATCTGAGACAAGGTGTAAAAAAATTAGACACTTAACTGTAAAAAAAATGGACACTTGACGTTTTGGATAGAAAAAAAATTGTGTGGTAGAGTATAAGAGGATATCTTTGTGGTGTCATAAGAAAATAAGACAATTTTTATAAAACGAAGGAATCATTTTTTGATATATGGTATAAGTTTTTTAAGGTGAATAGATGATTCTATACGTAATGGATTAGATTAAATGAAATTAGTTATATAAAGAAATTAGTTAGCCCATCTCCAAACATTAATACGGAGTTAAGAAGGGAAGAACAGAGATGTCCTTCCTTTTTTATTTGTCCTTCTCACTTACTACTTTATCGTATGCTATCTCAAGTTTTGCGAGTATTGTTTTTGCGTCCTTGATGAGTGCCTGGAATAATTTGAGGCGCTCTGCGTTTGGCGACTCTGGGATCCATAATTTCAGGTATCCTCCTTCGCCATATTTCTCTTGCAAATGTTCATAAGCTCTTTGTATATGGGCCATTTTTGTCAGTTCTGGGTAATGTGCGAAGCCGAATTGTATGGTCCTATATATTATTGTGTCAGAATCGATGAGACGGTCTGCTTCAGCTACTATCTTACCATAGATGGAGCGTGGAGCATGTTCAGAAGATGCTCTGTGATCTTCTGCAGCCTGAGCCATTATTTCTATCTGTTCGGGGGAAAACCATTCTTTTAGTCTTGAATCATTTCTTATGATGACTCCAGATTCAAGATGGTGAGTTTTGCGGTTCTTGGAAAGGCCCGTGTCATGATAGGCTGCTATCGTATATACCATGTCTATGTTTACTTGGTAGAATTGTGCTAAGTATAAACTTTGTTCTATGACGGCTTCCGCGTGGTCTATTTTATGAGCCTTGTCAAATGAAGCGTAACGTGGCAGGATTTCCTTGGATATGTATTTTCTTAAATTATTGTTTATTTCCATCTTCTTAATTAAAATTCTATTGTATTTCGTCAGTTATGCGAGTTATTTTTTACATACGGAAGTTAAGTGTTTTTCTCCCCGAAAAATGAGGAAGAAATTTTTACAAAAAGTATACATAGAAAAACGTTTGTAAAAATGGTTACGTAATATGTTATATTTGCGCTTTTGACATTATAAAAGTCAAATA
>JAILIJ010000128.1 GCA_024695315.1 Bacteroidaceae bacterium | reverse complement strand
AGAAGAATTACGTGACAATGACTATTCTCTAAACCCATTTCTATACTTTAACCGACCTGAAAATCCAGAGGGTTACAAGATTCTGAAAATAAAAGACCTTCTTATTCCAGCTAAAGGTAAAAAAGAACGAATATGGCTTTTTGATTCTCATGGTGACTCTTGCGTTATGCTTGAGAACATGAGCAGATCCGCCTTAAATATAATGAACAATGGTGTACGCGATGTTTCTTCTAGGATGGATTATTTAACTGCTTATACCTATACAAGTCCAGTATTGATTATATGTTCTGGCTTTCGGACCGTAGGTTATTACGAGCCGTCTATGGATTCGCCTTTACATGTAGAAGAAGGTCATAACAGCTATAGAATAAGACACCGAAACATCAATATTGGTTATCTTAGCAGCGCCATACTTGATTTGTTTGCAGAATATGGCAATCAAAAGATGAGGTTCATGGATATTACCACGTTCAAAAACATGGTAATAGGCATCCCTTCTACGACCGAGCAAGAGGCCATTTACCAGGCACGCCTTCGGGAAGCAAAGTTGGCAAAAGCTAAACAGTTGGACCTACAGGAGGTAATTGATGAAATGAAAGCGGAATACATCAATACAATTCGTACCCGCAAACATGATATGCGTCCTTATTTGCGTGAACTTGGTTCCGTAGAACGTTTGCTTCGTCATTATCTGGACAAGCAGGACGAGTATCCTGATTATAAGGAGAAGATGTATGCATTATTGGATCAACACCAGCAGGCTCTAACCCAATTGAGTGACTTAGTTGAAATATTAAGCGAGGAAGAAAAGTTTGGTACTCCAAAACCTTTTGACCTCAAGCAGTACTTCTTGAACATGGCACAGGTTCAGCATGAAGAAAATGCGGGCTATCAACTTGATTTTGTTTGCAATGAGCAACCTTTGCCTGACAAAGAAGGTCGAGATGCAACGTCCATGACAGTGAATATGTCTCCTCTTGACTTTGAACGTGTAGTAAATAACATCCTGATGAATGCAAAAACGCATGGTTTTACTCAAAAGGATAGGAAGGATTATAAAGTAACCATTACGTTAAGCAAGGATGTTGTGCGAAATATGTACCAGATTGATTTTGCTAATAACGGTACTCCATTTCCTAAAGGTCTGGATAAGAAACGCTATGGCTTGTTGGGTGAAAAAGCCGGTAAAACTGGTGGCACCGGACGAGGGGGCTACGTTGTTAAAGCAATTACTGAACATTATCGTGGCGACTATGATGTTTTTACAGAAAATGGTAATTCTGTAGTAAGAATCTTAATTCCTATATACTATGGCAAGTAAAAAATATAAAATCCTCTGGATTGATGATGAGTGGGACACCATGAAGGCGTTCCAACAGGAATGCGAAGTTCTGTATGGGTTAGAACTGGTTCCATTCCGTACCCGTAAAGAAGGCATGGATGCTCTTGAACGCGATTTGAAGTCGTGGGATGGGGTGATTCTGGATGCCAAGATGTTTGATGAAAGTGATAACGAAGTAGCTAAACTTACGGGTCTTAGAAAAGCGAAGCAACGCTTGGATGAATTGTCGATTAAGCGCGCTATCCCCTATTTCATTGCCACTGGACAACCAGATTTGATTTCTGACGAAATATTTGAAGAGTCTTTTGGAAAATATTATATTAAGGGTAAAGATGATGTGAAACTGATGGAGGACCTCCTTACAGCGGTACAATCGTCTGAAAAGTCACAAATACGGAAACTATACCAAGATGTTTTCCAAGCGATAGAACATTTGGCCTTGGGCAATCAGGCTTCTTCTATATTGGAAAATATTTTGCTGCCAATGCATTATCCTGAAAAATATAGAGATTTCGAACCTTCCAAACACTATAATCAATTACGCCAGTTGTTAGAATACGTTTTCAGAGCTTGTAATAAAGTTGGCCTCATCCCAGATGAATGTATGAATAACGGTACAGTGAATCTTTCTCAAAGTACTATTTACCTTTCTGGTAAAGATGCCAATATTGTGGGCGTACGCTATGGCGATAAATTTAATAAAGACAGAATTGTACCTCCATATATTGAACATATTCTGCGCTATACTATTGATCTCGGGAACATACACTCGCATTCTACTGAGATGAAAGAAGTAGATCATTCTACGGAAGAGAAGATTATGGTTACTTCCAATTCCCGTTACATGATTTTTGGATTGGCTTTACAAATCTGTGAAACGATTCTTTGGTTTGATCAGTACATTGCTCAGCATAACGATAAAGAAATTAATTTATTTTTGTGTAATAAGCTTACAAAGGAACAGAAAGATCAGGAAAATGGGTAAATAGTCCTCTCTCCTACCAATGATCTTCATCGTCGTACCTCACTTCCCTATCGTAATCTTCCAGTTTGCCGCTGCCGTTGGCGCCGCCAAAGGTATCGTTGGCATCGCCGGCATCGAGCCAGTCGCGGTCGGTGGTATCGTTGAACTTGGTGC
>JAILIJ010000120.1 GCA_024695315.1 Bacteroidaceae bacterium | reverse complement strand
AAACGTAGAGGGTACTGACAATGTGCTTCACGCAGCTGTAGAGGCTGGCGTACAGCGTGTTGTTTGTCTTTCAACAGACAAGGCTGCATACCCAATCAATGCTATGGGTATTTCAAAGGCTATGATGGAAAAGGTTATCGGCGCCAACGCTCGTGTTGCTGCTGGTAAGACTACAATCTGTACTACACGTTACGGTAACGTTATGTGTTCACGTGGTTCAGTTATTCCTCTTTTCATCGACCAGATCAAGGCAGGAAACCCTATCACCATTACAGATCCAGAGATGACTCGTTTCCTTATGAATCTTGATGAAGCAGTTGCCCTCGTTATGTTTGCATTTGAGCACGGCGAGCCAGGTGATCTTTTCGTACAGAAGTCTGATGCTTCTACAATCGGAGACCTTGCAAAGGCTGTTCAGCAGCTCTTTGGCGACACAGGCACAAAGATTATCGGTACACGTCACGGTGAGAAATTATACGAGACACTTATGACAAATGAAGAGTGTGTTCGTGCCGTAGACATGGGCGATTACTACAGAGTACTTCCAGACGGCCGTGACCTCAACTACGACAAGTTTTTCGTAAACGGCGAGGTTCACACAATGGCTAACGAAGCATATACCTCTCATAATACAAAGAGATTGGATGTACAGGGAACTGTAGATAAAATTATGACAACTGACTACGTACGTGAGATGCTTGAAAATAGTTAGTATTCTTGGATTAGAGGTGATAAAGGACAACAAAGAACATTAATTTTATTGCTTTATACTATCGGAGAAAAATATGGAAAAGATTTATATTGTTATGCCCGCCTATAATGAGGAGGATAATATACAGGAGGTTATCGAGCAGTGGTATCCGATTTTAAACGGGAAATCGGGAGATTCGAAAATAGTTATCGCTGACAGTGGTAGTAAAGATAGAACACATGAAATTCTAGTGAATATGAAGAACACAGAGTATCCACAAATAGAGATTTTATCGGAAACAAATCAATACCATGGCCCGAAGGTAATAGCGCTATATAAATATGCAATTGAAAATGGTGCGGATTATATATTCCAAACAGATTCTGATGGCCAGACAGATCCAAATGAATTTGAAATGTTCTGGGATGAACGAGAAAACTATGACGGTATATTTGGAAATAGAACAGTGAGAGGCGACGGAAAAGATAGAGCTTTTGTGGAACAAGTGGTCTGCAAATTACTCAAAATCTATTTTGGCGTAAATGTACCAGATGCTAATGCGCCATATAGATTAATGAAAGCTGATGTAGTTAATAAATACTTATCTAGAATGCCGGCGGATTATAATTTGCCAAACATAATGATAACTACATTTTTCTCTTATTATGATGAAAAAATCGATTTTAAGGAGATTTCTTTTAAACCTAGACAAGCTGGAGTTAATTCGATAAATATTCCAAGGATTATAAAAATAGGTTGGAATGCATTAGGAGACTTCAGGAAGTTTAAAAGGGAAATGAGATAAATGAAAAAAAGAAAAATAGTTTTTATCATAGGTCTAGTTTTTATATGGATGATTGGGGTATTAGCTATATGTAAGTCTAGAACAAAACTTACATATTTAGAATATGAATATCTCAATGAAAATGCGGCATCGAGTGTTATATTGCATGCGCCAGGAGACGTATTAGAGCAGAAATTTGTGTCACCATACAATGTTATGAATGGAGTGGCGCTCAAAGTTGCAACATTTGCTAGAGACAATAATTCTATCTGGAATATTCAGATAATCGAAAAGAAAACAGATAGAATATTATATAGTAAAAACTATAATGCGAGTAATCTTGTTGATAATGAGTTTAATACATTTAAATTTGATGAAAATATAATACTGTCGAAGGATAAGGAATATGTTATACAAGTAAAGCCTGTTCAAGTAGACGATAATACATGTTTATCTTTTTATCTTGGAGATGAAAAAGACAATCATGCTGCATATTATAATGATGGCATCCAACATGGATCACTATGTTTGGCTATATATGGCGGAAATACAGATAATTGGTGGATGTTTTATATAGTAATTGTTGTGTTATTAATTTCTGTTGCATATGTAAGAGGATATTACTTATATGCAAATCAAGAGCAATTGATGCTCGATAGATTATTTGGTGGAACAATAATAGCGGTAATTGTGCTTATATTACTTAATTCGTTTGCAGTGGTTGGTGACTTTACTGATGAATTTGACAACATACGAGGCGGCATGATTATTGCTCATGGAGGCGTCCTTTACAGGGATTATGTAACTCAGCATACCCCGGTAATGTATTATATATGTGGATTTTTTGCATTACTAGGAGCAAAGTCTATTGAACAATTTAGACTATCATATTATTTGTTAGAGGCTCTTATATGGGGAGGGCTCTATAATCGACACAAAAAAACATTCGGAATGAAAAAAATGATTTTGTTAGTTATTCTAGAGTGCATTTTTGTTACATCTATTCTTGGTGGTACATATGGTTATATGATTCTAAGCGATGGAATGCAAGGATTATGCATGGTGGTATTGTTGCTTGAATTTATAGAGTATTATAAAGATAGGACAATTGGTTGGGATAGATCAATTGTTATATCGTTAGCTGTATGGGGGAGTTTTGGTTCTGCATTTATTAGTGCATACGCAATTATCGTAATAGTTGTTCTCGTAATAGGACTGGAAATAACATGGCTAATGAAATCAGAGTCAATTAGTTTTAGGTATGTGTTTAACAGATATATAGGATTGTTTATATCGCTGAGTGTACCAGTAATTTTGGCGGTACTATATTTTGATATCAATCATTCTCTAAAAAAAGCTTTTGAACAGTTTTACTTGTTTAACAGAGAGGTATATATAAATTATGGTGCAATGGGAAGTAATTTCTTTGAACCATTTATAGCTTCAGAGCAAAATTTCTTTGGTATAGTGGCAGATAAGTTTAATCTACTTATAACAGCTAGTGCAACAAATGCAGACGTGATACAGTTAATAGTAATTACAGTAGCTATTGCAGTTATTGTAACAATGCTAACAAAGAAAAAGTATATAGAAAGTATAAGTCTGTTTCTAGTGATGATCTTTTCTGCGACTAGAGGTTATTCTTTTCATGGAATTGCTGCATGGTATGTGGCAATTATGATAATAGCCTTATATGGTGAAGAACTATTTCATACATATGTTAAAAAGATTGCTTTACCGGCCAGCGTTGTGGTTGGTATATATATGTTGAGTATATATGCACAATCTGTTGGTTCGAATTTGCTCTATGAACAGCAACCGGTATCAGAGTTGGAAAGTAGAGTTGTGTCTTATACAAAAAATAATGAAGAAATACTAATTGATGCATATAGTTGCGATTCGACTTATTTATTATATAAGAACAGATATCCTGCAAACAGTGCATGTTATATGCTACCATGGTACATGGATTGGTATGAAAAAGATGTAATCAATGATTTAAGAGAAAAACAACCTAGAATAGTTATTTTTAATCCTGATATGGAAGTTTGGGGATATACAAATTATGCAAATGCTTTTTATACCGAATTAGGAAAAGAATATAAGCAGATTTCTGATAATCCAGATGATGCCTGGAAGTATAAAGTATGGGTAAGAGATAATAAGCATTAGTTGGCATATATTAACTGAGAATAAATAAATGAATTGCGAATTATTTAAAGATAAAACTTTGATGATTACTGGAGAAACAGGCTCTTTTGGAAGTACAGTTCTTAAACATTTCCTTGATTCTGATCTTAAGGAGATTCGTATCTTCTCACGTGACGAGAAGAAGCAGGATGATATGAGACATCAGCTTCAGGCTGAGCACCCAGACCTTGCTGGCAAGGTATAGTTCTACATCGGCGATGTTCGTAACATGCGCTCAGTGCAGGATGTTATGCCAGGTGTTGATTTCATCTTCCATGCGGCAGCATTAAAGCAGGTTCCATCTTGCGAGTTCTTCCCAATGGAGGCAGTTCGTATAAATGTTGAGGGAACTGACAATGTTCTTCATGCAGCAGTTGAGGCAGGCGTTCAGAGAGTTGTTTGCCTTTCAACAGACAAAGCTGCTTACCCAATTAACGCAATGGGTATTTCAAAAGCTATGATGGAAAAGGTTATCGGTGCAAACGCTCGTGTTGCAGCCGGCAAGACTACAATCTGCACAACACGTTACGGCAATGTAATGTGTTCTCGTGGTTCAGTTATCCCTCTTTTCATCGACCAGATCAAAGCAGGCAATCCAATCACAATCACAGATCCAGAGATGACTCGTTTCCTCATGAATCTTGATGAGGCAGTTGCACTTGTTATGTTTGCTTTCGAGCACGGCGAGCCAGGTGACCTCTTTGTTCAGAAGTCTGATGCTTCTACGATCGGTGACCTTGCAAAGGCTGTTCAGCAGCTCTTCGGTGACACAGGCACAAAAATTATTGGAACACGTCACGGCGAGAAGCTTTTCGAGACACTTATGACAAACGAAGAGTGTGTTCGTTCCGTAGATATGGGCAACTACTACCGTGTACTTCCAGACGGCCGTGACCTCAACTACGACAAGTTCTTCGTAGATGGCCAGGTTCACACAATGGCTTCTGATGCATACACATCACACAACACAAAGCGCCTCGACGTACAGGGCACAGTTGATAAAATCATGACTACAGACTACGTAAGGGATATATTAGAATCATATAGGGGATAATAATAGAGTGTAGTAATTTTTAGGTTTCTTATGAAACGTAGTTGGAGGAACATCATTGCAAAACAATTATATGAAGGTGAGAATAGTTGTAAATTTAATATGGAGTTTTATATCTATTTTTGGAGGAATGCTTTTTATAAAGAGTAACTATGCTCTTGGATTATCAAATCAATATTGTAAACCAGTACCTATATTAGTAAAAATAATATTCTTATTAATTGCCATGATGGTTTCGCAAATTATAATCTATAATTTTTTATGTTTGTTGGAAGGCGCAATTAGTAAACGTGGACGATGTTCGGAAATAATAATTACAAGTATTCCTTTTTTTGTAATATTATCTGCATTTTTTATGAGAAGCTATACTAGTACATATAATGTGGCATATTTTAGTGGGGATATTAAGAATATTTGGGATGCAGCAGTAGGTTTATACCCATTTTTATTTGTGTATACATCTGAAATATTTTTGGTTTCTTTTTTTATTCTACCTG
>JAILIJ010000085.1 GCA_024695315.1 Bacteroidaceae bacterium | reverse complement strand
TTGACTTCAGTTTCTTACCTGAAGGAATACAATTCAAGGCATATATCATGACAGATGGAATCAATTCAAACAAAATTGCATCTGACTACAAGGTGGAACAAACAGAAATTTCATCTAAGACAAAAAGGACTTTCCACATGGCCTCTGGTGGTGGATTCGCCATAGCACTCACAAAATGACATTTTTGATTTCTACATATTTAGACTATAGTTCAATCTTGTAGTACCAAGTTGAACATTAAAAGAAGTTATATAAAATATAAAGAGACGAGAGAATTTGTTCGCAACATGATTGCAACAACACCTTTCGTCTTTTTTACGTTTTTTGAAAATTTCATATAAAACGCAATTTAGATATGTCATACCATAAACAGAATTCTTATTCCATATTTTTTATACTTGTTTATCTATTGACTCTACATTTAACGGCCTCATCTTCTCGTTTTTTTAGCATTTTCTTTACAATGTGCAAAATATTTGCTTTTTTTGCATAAAAAATAACTCTACCTCGCATATTTAGCTTTTGGGGAATTATGAAGAGTCAAAGATGTGCAAAAATAACTGGATAAATCAAAATAACATATTCATTCAAATCTTTATTTTCCGTATTACTTGTCACAGATTCCTCTTCAACCTCTCCATATAGCCCTTGCGAAATATAATCAGATATAACGTGACGACATTTCTTGAACTTGTAGCAAAGGATTTGTACGAATCCCTTAATGGCGACTTCAGTAATACAACAATAATATTTCCGAATAAACGTGCAAATTTGTTTTTCAATTCACATTTGACTAATCTATCTGAGAAGCCTATGTGGACTCCATATTATACGTCTATAAGCGAAATATTTGAACAACTGACCACAAGAACAGTCTGCGATCCTATCAAACTCGTTTGCAAGCTCTATGAGGCATTTGTGAAAGTCACAGGTACAGAAGAAAGCCTAGACAAATTCTATTCCTGGGGAGAGATGATGTTGAGCGATTTCGAAGACATAGACAACAACATGGCCGACGCTAAGAAGTTGTTTGCAAATATCTCCGACCTGGAGGCTATGACAGACTTCTCCTTCCTCTCAGAAAACCAAGTGGCAGCAATACGTCAATTCTTCATAAATTTCAATCCCGAAAATAGAACAAGACTGAAGGATAAGTTCCTGAGCATTTGGGATGCCCTATTACCAACATACACAGAATTAAACAAAATTCTTAAAGAAGAAAATCTGTGTTACGAAGGAATGATGAAAAGGGAAATAATAGAACAAATGAAATCAAACCCTGAAGAAATGCTCAAACACCTGCCAAGTGAAAACTATGCCATCGTGGGATTTAATGTGCTGAACGAAACAGAAAGACAACTGTTCAAATTCCTTCAAAAAAACAAAAACACATACTTCTACTGGGACTATGACGAAGCATATCTGGACATAAGAATGCTTAACACAAATAAGCCATACCACGGATACGAAGCAGGACAATTTATTCTTGAAGATATCAGAACATTCGGAAATAGGTTTAGCGACCATCCAGAATACTACAGAAACTTCAAAAATAAAAAGAACATCACATTCATTGCTTCACCAACAGAAAACGCTCAAACAAGGTACGTAAGCCAATGGATAAAAGATAATATCCATACTAATGAACATCTAAGTGAAAATGCCATTGTACTATGCAATGAAAGCATAATGCCACCAGTTCTACACTCCATACCTCCTGTTCTGGATGACAACGAACCTATGGCACTAAACGTCACAATGGGATATCCTCTTTTAGAAACACCTGCATATAGTTTTGTACAAGCCTTGCTCGAACTGCAAATACACGGAAGAGCAGACAGAACATTTTGGCGATACTCCCAGGTGGCAAATGTACTAAGACATCCATTCACAAGACGGCTCACGAATAATGAGTCCATCAATGTGCTGAATATGCTAAAAAAAAGCAATATCATGTTCCCTTCCGAAAAAAATCTTGTCAAGAATCCTACCAGTGGATACACTTTAACAGATACAGAGGAACAGGCAAACAGCATATTAGCTTTTATCTTCACACGTCAGAATTCACAAACTGCACTATTAACATATATCTCCGAACTACTAAAAAAAATAGGAGCTACATACAGAATAGAGACAAATGAGATTCTTCAAAAAGAATCCATCTTTAACGCTTATACCACAATCAATCGTATACACGCGCTACAAGAGGATATCACGAATTTCAACGTAAACGACGAGACTCTATATAGACTTATAAAACAAATTATGACTTCCATGTCTATTCCTTTTCATGGAGAACCAGCTATTGGCATTCAGGTTATGGGAATATTGGAAACGCGTAACCTCGACTTCAAAAATATCATACTGCTCTCATGCAACGAGGACATGCTGCCTAAAAATACACACAAGGCCTCACTCATACCATATAACCTTAGACAAGCATACGGCATGACAACGATGGAGAAACAAGTCAGCCTGTACGCCTACTACTTCTACAACCTATTACAAAGGGCCGAGAACATTACCATCATGTATAATTCATCAACCGATGGACTAAACAAGGGGGAAATGTCACGATTTATGATGCAGCTACAGATTGAGGCACAGAAAATTTTGGGTCCAGGACAAGAAGTAATAATCAAAAATATTACTTCTGACAGCGAATCTGAAAGAAACGGAGAAGCTGTCATTACTAAGACATCTGATGTTATGGAAGTGTTACATCATAGATTTAAGGATAAACCACTTTCACCAACTGCTATCAACACGTTCATCAAATGTCCAATGCAATTCTATTTCAGATATGTAGCAGGATACAAAGAAGAAGATGAGGTTACAGAAGATGTCGATAATCCTATGTTCGGAAATATCTTTCATTATTGCATGGAACAAATATACAAAGACTTCCAAGGTAGACAAGTTCAATCAACTTATCTAAAGGCTTTGGCCGAGGACAAGAAAAAGATTGCAGAACTTGTAGATGAAGGATTTGCCGTAAAGCTATTCAACAAACCAGAAGGACAGGTCAAATACATAAATAAATATAATGGACAACAATTACTCAACCATTATGTTCTTTGCAAATACATAAAGAATCAGCTTCTCTTTGATGCCTCATACTGTCCTATGAAAATTCTTGGAGTTGAACATTTCGTTAGCAACACAATTACCCTGTCTGATGGTAGCCAAGTCATGCTCGGAGGTATTATTGACAGATTTGAACAACTCAGTCATGAAGATAGTTCTGAATATATACGAATAGTGGACTACAAAACAGGGGCCCACATAGAAAACAAGGGGAAACTGGAAGACATATTCAACGGCAAATCACACTATATGTTCCAGGCTTTCTACTATTGCGACATTCTTATGGAAAATTATCCAAACAGCCATCAGATATGTCCTTCACTCATGTTTGTTACACAACCTCTTAAGGCAAAAGATCCATATTTGACTGTCGATAATGCAATAATAGAGAATTTCGCAGATATAAAAGATTTTTACCATGAAAACCTTATTGCAACAATTGAAAGCATATTCAACCAAAACCTGCCATTTAACCAGTGCAGCGATGAAAAAAATTGTGAATACTGTACCTTTAAAAATTTCTGTAAGAGACAATAAAAATGATTAAAACATCAAAAGTAGAAAAGATTATTTTAGGTATCGACCCAGGAACCAACGTCATGGGGTACGGACTAATCCGCATAATGGGAAATAAGGCGGAAATAATAATGATGGGGGTTATTGAGTTGAGCAAATATGAGAGCCACTATCTAAGACTTGGAAAAATTTTCCAAAGAGTAACAAGTATTATCGATGAGTATAAGCCAGATGAAATGGCCATCGAGGCTCCTTTCTTTGGGAAAAATGTACAATCTATGCTCAAACTTGGTAGAGCACAGGGAGTGGCTATTACCGCAGCAATCATGAGAGATATCCCAATACATGAGTACGAACCACGAAAAATAAAAATGGCAATTACAGGAAATGGCAACGCCGCAAAAGAGCAAGTAGCAGGAATGTTACAGAAAATGTTACACATAAAAAAGGAAGACATGGACATTCAATTAGATGCTACAGACGCATTAGGAGCTGCTTACTGTCATTTTATACAGATGGGAAAGCCGGAAACCGACAAGAAATTCTCATCATGGAAAGACTTTGTTAATAAAAACTCAGATAAAGTTCATAAATAATCAAAATTTATATGTACCTTTGTACCCAATAGGACACAACGCGGTTTACTGCCTAATGTCGCTACTAAAAAAGAAATTAAGAAGTATTATTAAAGAATTTAAGAATCTATTCTCGAATGAGATGTGAAATTATTCTCGAAAGAGTTATACTACCATCTATGAATGCTTTCTATTGAAAGTTTGGACTGTTCTAAAAACGAATACTTCAAAATAACTCATAGAAGATAATGTAACGAAAAAAGAAACAGAACGTTTTACAAGTAGAGCCATATTTCCACTTTTCCGAGTTTCTTCATTTCCGGAATTTTTCATAAAATGCAAAAAATAATGACAAACAACGAATTTCCGTTCAGAGCATTCGCAATGGAATATGGTACATTCCTCGGTATTGCTTGGACTATCGTATTTTTTATTTACGTTATTGCGTTTCGAACCGGCAACTCTATGTTCCTCTTTTGTGCTTCTTGGGGCATTTTAGCTCTTGCTGTAATGCCATTTATCTTTGCGTGGAGGATTAAACAGCTACAACCAAAAGGTACGAGTCTTGGAATTTTACGAGGTATGGGATTCTCACTAAACCTCTTCATGTTTGCTTGCCTGTTTTCTGGCGCATGCGAATTTGTATACTTTAGATTCTTCGACCAAGGACAAATGCTCGAAGGATGTACAACTATGCTACTAACTCCTGATATAAGTGAACAATACAAACAAATGGGAATGACAGATTCATACAATCAAATAATGGAGGTTTTCAAAGAACTAAAAAAACTTTCTGCTTTTGAAAAGACGGAGGCATTGTTTAATAGCAATTTCTTCGTCAGCATGATTCTTTTCATACCTGTAAGCTTTATTGCTTCACTACAGTCTACTGCAAAGATAAACAGAAGTGCAAATGTTGATGCTTTGAGCAACAATAAAAACACACAAGAATAAAAACTAATAACTACCCTATTTAGGGAACAGAATCAAAAATAACGAATATGGATATTTCCGTAATTGTACCGCTCTTCAATGAGGAAGAATCACTACCAGACCTTCACGCTTGGATTAAGCGAGTAATGGACGAACATAATTTTACATACGAAATAATCTTTGTCAACGACGGATCAACTGATAAGTCTTGGAATGTAATAGAAGAACTCGCAAAAAAGAATCCAGAAGTACACGGTATTAAGTTCCGTAGGAACTATGGTAAAAGCCCGGCTCTGTATTGTGGATTTGAACGTGCTGTGGGAGATGTGGTCATCACTATGGATGCGGACCTTCAAGATAGTCCAGACGAAATACCAGAACTTTATCGTATGATTACCGAAGATGACTACGACCTAGTCAGCGGTTTTAAGATGAACAGAAAAAAGGGAGATCCTCTTTCAAAAACAATACCTACGAAGCTCTTCAATGCTACAGCGCGCGCAGTCAGCGGAATAAAGAATCTTCATGACTTCAACTGCGGTCTAAAAGCATACAAAAATGAAGTGGTTAAGAATATTGAAGTGTACGGCGAAATGCATCGATATATACCATATCTTGCAAAAAATGCAGGATTTGTAAAAATAGGAGAGAAACCAGTACACCATCAGGCAAGACAATATGGAGTTAGCAAATTCATGGGATGGAATAGATTTGTAAATGGATATCTCGATCTACTCAGCCTTTGGTTCATTAGTACATTTGGACAAAAGCCTATGCACATATTCGGATTTATCGGTACACTGATGTTCTTTTTCGGACTTTGCTCAGTAATTACCGTAGGCGCTATAAAGGTTCATGCTTTATACACAGGCACACCTCACCCACTGGTAACAAACTCACCTTATTTCTACATTGCTCTTACAATGATGATTCTCGGCACACAACTTTTCCTAACAGGATTCCTTGCA
>JAILIJ010000192.1 GCA_024695315.1 Bacteroidaceae bacterium | reverse complement strand
GGTATAATGGATGCTGTTGATTCAGCATATCAGACAAATTGCTGAACAATGATGGTGCTTTCTGATGACGATTATACATGAAAATCTGCAAGTTTTATACCACAAAGATACAAAAACTTGCAGATTTATCAAACTGATTTGTGATATATTTTACTATATAACAATCATTTGTAGTCTTATTAAGGAACGACTAACTATTTTCCATTTTGTATTTCCATAACTCTCAAATATAAACATCATTCAAGAGATATATAGACATAGAAACTAAATCATATTCTTATACAAATATCGCTTAATAGACTTCTTTGGAGTCTTCTCAAACTCCTTATCATGAAGTTTTATCTCACTAATTTTACAGAATGATGGCAATTGAGCATTCAGTTCTTTACGATTCTGCTCCATTACCCTCATGATATCCTCCTTATTAAGCCCAACATTATCAGCATCATTAAGGTCTGGATTCACAAGAGCAACCAGTTTATCACCCTTTTGCAGAACAATACTTTCATTTACCATAAGCATGGAATTAAGTTTGTCCTCGATTTCTTCAGGGTAAACATTTTGACCATTTGAACCTAACAACATATTCTTAATACGACCAAGAATAAACAAATGACCATCTTTGCTCATACGTCCTAGGTCACCCGTGTGGAACCAACCATCCTGATCAATAACCTCCATGGTTGCCTCCTCATTCTTATAGTATCCATGCATAACATTCAAACCACGAGTAACAATCTCTCCAGCTCCAGTCTTAGGGTTTGGATTGAGAATCTTAACCTCCATGTGCTTTGCTGCTGTTCCACATGATCCTGGTACAAAATCAGTATAGTCTGAATATGTAATCATCGGGCCTGTCTCCGTTGTTCCGTAACCTACAGTAATAGGGAACTTAATCATAGTGAAGAATTTCTCAATCTCCTTGCTAAAACTTGCTCCACCAATAAGAATCTCATAACAGTTACCACCCATGACTTCCATTACCTGGTTATATATACGCTTTTTGATTTTCCCCTTAATACCAGGAATCATAAGCAACATTTTCATACGTTTGGACTCTAATTGAGGGAAAATCTGCTTACGAATTATCTTCTCAATAATAAGAGGAACAGATACAATCATACTTGGATGAATCTCCGTGAAGGCATGCTGAATGATTGTAGGACTAGGAAGACGAGTAAGAAAATACAAATGATTTCCCATACAGAAATTCAAAAGGAACTCACAACTCAAGCCATACATGTGGGCCATAGGAAGAATGGCAAGCACGTCACTATTTGGCTTAATCTTACTGCCCAAAACCTCCATCAAATAGTCCATATTACTCCACATCACACGGTAAGGGAGCATTACACCTTTTGAGAATCCTGTTGTTCCACTCGTATAGTTGATCATAAGAAGTTCTTCTTCCTGGTCTTCATAATAATGAACATCATCAGAGGTGAAATCCTTACCATACTTTTGCTCAAAAAGTTCATCTATATGTTCACGAGAATAAGCTAATTTCTCAGAACGACAAGTCAAAAGAGAGCAGTCTGGCAAGAAAAATACTCCTTCAAGACCTGGCATCTTCTCGGAATCAAGAGTCGGAGCTACAACATCTCCAAGGAAAAGCAACTTTGAGTCTGAATGATTTACTATATTATAAACCTGATCTGGCTTAAATTCATTCTGTATAGGAACAATAACAGCTCCATAAGATACGGTAGCAAGGAACACACAAGCCCACATGGCGCTGTTACGACCGCAAATACCAATCTTATCCCCCGGCTTGATACCTGCACTTTCAAAAATGATATGTAGTTTCTCTATTCTTCGAGCTACAACACCATACTGAAGAGTTCTACCCTTATAGTCTGTCAGAGCATTCCTCTCCCAATTCTTTCTAATAGTCTCCTCTAACAGAGCATTAAAACTATGTATATTTGCCATCGAGTATTCTATATTTAATATTTTGGTGCAAAGATAGTATATGAACGGCACATTTACAAAGGATTTGAGCAATTTATAAAACCCATAAGATTTTTTTGATAATAAAAACGAAAAATATAAGTATATAAAGATACTCATACAACATTTTTTCCCGACAAAGCTCAACAAAACAGTCGTAATTAACTTGAATTATCTACAAAAATCATATTATAAAATGTGATCTGTCCATATAATTATAAATTTATCATACCCTTTTCATCTAAAAGAATCTAATATGCCCAAGATATTAATATTAAATATTGTAATTTTGCAACGCAAAAAAAATACATAGTATAGACACATGTATAATAAACAGAAAAAAGATAATAATTATATGAAAAGAAAAATACTTGCATTAACATGGCTGATTATTGTGTCAGCTTGCTCTTTAGCACAAAATCGTGAGATACATATTCTATCTGCAAATGATATACACGCCAAACTGGAATATATGCCTCAACTATCAGCTATTGTAGACAGTTTGCGAGCCATAGACCCTCAACTTCTCGTTATTTCAGCAGGAGATAACAGAACGGGTAATCCGATAAATGACCAATATGAACCAACAAACTATCCTATGGTCTCGCTTATGAACTTTATAGGATTTGACTGCTCTACATTCGGCAACCACGAGTTCGACTCTCGCCAGTCTGGACTTGCCGAGGTTATCAACCTAAGTAATTTCCCATACATAAACGCTAACACTATAGCTGACCCAAGCTTAGGAATCCATAACATACCATACAAGATATTCAATATTGATGGCATCTCAATCAGCATTCTCGGGGTCGTACAACTTGGTACAAAAGGCTTTCCTGACACTCACCCAGATAACATAAAGGGTATTCATTTTTCAGAACCAGAGAAAACTATCAAGGAGTATAAATGGATTACAGAAAAATGTAATGTAAACATTCTACTTTCTCATCTTGGATATAAGGAAGACATAAAAATGTCAAGCATGTTCCCTTATTACGATCTTATCATCGGAGGGCATACTCACACACAAATAAATGGTGGAGAAATACACAATGGAGTACTCATAACACAGAATGTGAACAAACTAAAACGAGTAACCCTCACCACCCTAACTGTAGAGAATGGTAAAGTCGTAAAGAAAGAAGCAAAAAATATAGAAGTATCGACTTATCCCAAAAAGAATCACGTGGCAGAGGAAATGGTCCGTTATTTCAACGACAACGACTTTTTCCAACGTCAAATTGCTATTGCAGAAACTCCATTCAGCAGTACAGAAGAACTTGGGATGTTCATGTGCGATGCAATAGCCGAAGAGACAAAGTCCGACTTTGCCATTTGGAACTATGGAGGTGTACGCCTAGAGGAATTACCTTCAGGACCTATAACCGTAAACAACATATTACAATTAGATCCTTTTGGCAATAAATGCGTTGAACTACATCTCACAGGTGAGGAGCTAATCAATATGCTTGTTTCATGCTACACGAACGACGAAAAGTTATTCCCACTAACATCGTCAAAACTCTATACTACAATTACATTTGACACAAAAGACAATCTAAAAATAAAAAAGATTGACGTACGTACTGCGGACGGTAGAAAACTTAACAAGAAAAAGACATACAAAGTAGTTACCAACAGCTATACTTCTACAATCTGCGACTCTCCACGTAATGACAAAGGAACAGACCTAAATGTTGGCACATCAGACCTTATAATACAATATTTGGAAAGAATAGGAAAAGTTAATTATAGTGGTAAGAAATGCCAAACAAAACGATAATCTATTTTTCTTTACTCAAGAATAAACATGTAGGCTATCGTCTTATTAACTCATCTTTAACTTACCTATAATTTCGTTTTAACTTCTGCTTCTGCAAACATCTTTCTGCATCTTAATCTCATTATGGCCCCCGAAATGAGTGTCAGATAGTTACACTAATCTTGTTCAGTCGGCCTTTTCCAACACCCGAAGAACCGATGAAACAGGGAATTTGAGCGTGAAAATCGAGGAAATGGATGTTGTAGCATTTCACCTTCAAAACTTGTAAATGAGAAGAAAATGTAGAAAATGGCATAGAAATAATGGAAAAATGCGTCTCTGGAGGTACATATTAGGGGTATAAATGTTTGATTTTTGTGCCTTTTCCAG
>JAILIJ010000070.1 GCA_024695315.1 Bacteroidaceae bacterium | reverse complement strand
TTTTACTTTGTAAAATTTCTTTTTTTTACGACATGTAAAAACTAAAAATTAACAATGCAACATAGGCAACATGCAACATTTACAATTTTCTTTTTTTTAAGAAGGATTTCATTGTTTTCTTTTAAAAGCCCAATTCGTTGTTTAAAAAAAATGAAAACTCAATTTTCGAAAGTTCGAAAAAAAAACTTGCAGAAAAAAAATTGTAGTGGAGAGAAGTTAAAAAGAGAGGAATGGACTTGTACGCGGTATGTTTTGCACCTCTCTATCGCCTTTTCAGCTACAATCAAACTTCATTTTGTTGATAAAGTTGCACACTTCTTTACACCCATATCTCACGGATAAACAAGTCGTTACAGAGGTAAAATGAAATTTACATGTAAAAATACGCACAAAAGTATTGCATTCAAATTCAAACTTATGTATCTTTGCAGTGCAATCCTTACGAAAGGTCCACGAAGGAATAGCAAAGCAGAACGAGGAACAAAAAAAACGTATCCTGTGAAGGATACTGAGAAGAATAAAAATTCCTGTGAAGGAACTGAGAAGAAAAGAAATTCCTGTGAAGGAACTTAAAACGAGGGCTAAGACATCTTACGACATTGCAAACTCACAAAAATCAATCACAACGAACGTAAGACGTCAAAACCATAAAATTCATAGCGCGCAAAATATGCAAGTATACTGAAACATAAAAGTAAACCTACATAATTTCTAAAACACTCTAACGATAAACTACTCAAAAGGCAACCTTACGAGTTCCGTCTGCAAGTTCCTCTATAGTTACCTTAACAGCATCTTCTGGCAAAAGATCTTCAATAAGTTCAGGCCACTCCATAAAACAAACATTGCCACTATAGACATAATCCTCGTAACCAATATCCAAGACTTCCTGTTCCTTCTTAATGCGATAAAAATCGAAATGATAAATAGGATTGCCTTTACCATCGAGATACTCATTCACTATAGCGAATGTAGGCGAATTGATAACATCAGTAACTCCCAATGCCTCACACACAGCCTTGATGAATGTAGTCTTTCCTGCACCCATCTTACCGTAAAAAGCAAATACAGTATTCTCTCCCATAGCATCGACAAACTGCTTTGCAGACTCGTCTATACTATCAACATCTTTAATGATAATTTCCATATATCTTTAAATTTATATCTTTATATTTTTCAAAAACCACACACAGCACTAAATTTCAAATCGTTAGCAATCACTATACATTACACAAATGTTGCATGTTGCCTGTGTTACCTGTTGCTTTAAGTGTTTTTTGAGGAATAATAATGACTCCTTTTCTCACTTCTAAAAAAACATTTACCACTCCCGTCCTATTTTCCTCTCTTGCTCTGCAATGTCACAAGCGGGATAAGCATCTCCTCCATACTAATACCACCATGCTGGAAAGTATTCTTGTAATAGCTAACGTAATAATTATAGTTATTAGGATAAGCGAAGAAATCATCGCTCTTAGCAAAAATGTAGGTAGTGCTTAAATTTGGAGAAGGTAGAAAAGCTTCTTTTGGACTCTTAAGCTCGTAGACCTGCTTCTGATTATATGATAAGTTCTTACCTAACTTATAACGAAGATTCGTATTTGTATTCTTATCACCAATGACTTTTATAGGATTGTTAACACGAATACTTCCATGGTCAGTAGTGATAATAACCTTTGCACTTGTCTGAGCCAGTAACTTAAAGAGTTCACGCACTGGAGAATTATGAAACCATGAAGCTGTAATACTTCTGTAGGCCTTCTCATCTGATGCTAACTCACGAACCATCCTCGACTCCGTACGAGCGTGTGACAGCATATCGATGAAGTTGATAACAAGCACATTCAAATCATTATCCATAAGACTCTTGAATTTTTCAACCACCTTCTCCGATTCGTTAGAATTATTAAGTTTGAAATACGAGAAGGTATTCTTACGACGGTAACGATCTAATTGAGTCTTGATAAGCGGTTCCTCATTCAGATTCTTTCCTTCTTCCTCATCTTCATCAACCCAAAGGTTTGAATACATGTTAGCTATCTGGTCTGGCATAAGACCCGAGAATATCGCATTACGAGCGTACTGAGTAGCTGTAGGTAGAATAGAAGTGTAAAGCTCTTCATCAATAACAAAATCGTCAGCAAGCTCACGACTGATAACACGCCATTGGTCATAGCGGAAATTATCAAAGACAATAAGAAAGACCTTATCACCATTGTTGAGCAACGGAAATATCTTCTTCTTGAAAATGTCTGGAGACATCAACGGACGATTGTCCGCATCTTTCATCCAACCAAGATAGTTTCGTATGATAAACTTAGCAAAACCACTATTAGCCTCCGTCTTCTGCATCTTCAACATATCTGTCATCTCACTATCGGTGTCAGCCAACTCCAATTCCCAATACACAAGACGTTTATACACCTCTTTCCAATCGTCAAGAGTGTACGAATCATTAATCTGCATTCCTATCTTAGAGAAATTCTGCTGATAACCCGAATTA
>JAILIJ010000064.1 GCA_024695315.1 Bacteroidaceae bacterium | reverse complement strand
GTCGTCAGCAAGAGAAGCAAGCTTCTCTCCTGTTACCCCTCGACTTGCATGTGTTAAGCCTGTAGCTAGCGTTCATCCTGAGCCAGGATCAAACTCTTCATTGTAAATTTTATATTTTTGTATGTCTTACGACATTACTTTACTTTGTCTGATTCGGCCAGGCTTTCCTGCTTTATTCGTTTATTTTTTTATTGACGATTTGCTTGCTTGACTAACCAAAGTCAGTCTTGCTGCCTTGTCTTATGTTGCAGTCTGTCAAAGATCTAATTTGCTTGTTTCGGGTAGTGTTTTGTGAGGCGGTAACCTCGTTGCTTCCCGAAAGCGAGTGCAAAGGTACGGACTTTTTCTAAACCCACAAGTTTTCCGACTAGAAAAGTTTAGAAAAAGTCTGTTTTTATGGCATTTTAATAAAAACGAAGCAATATATTTCCGTTTAGGAAAACAAATTGCTTACTTTTAGGTAGTCTCTTGTATTATATAAGCAAATATAAAAACCTGCTTAAAGATTCTGATAAGCTACAGAAAAAGTATCTCCATCGCTAATTTTTCCAGATGCAAGACCTCTTTTTAGCCATTTAATACGCTGCTGTGATGTTCCATGATTAAAACTTTCAGGTACCACATAGCCATTAGCTTTCTTTTGTAGATAGTCATCACCTATAACTTGAGCCGTTTGAATTGCCTCCTCGATATCTCCATCTTCTAGAGATCCGAACATTTGGTTGTCATGATATGCCCAGACACCTGCAAAGCAGTCGGCCTGCAATTCTATTTGTACACTAACCTTGTTAGCTTCCGTCTCTGATAACTGCGACATTTTATGATGTGCTCTTCCAAGGTTTCCCAATAAATACTGTACATGATGTCCAACTTCATGAGCCAAGACATAAGCATAAGCAAAGTCTCCATCAGCTCCTAGTTGCTTCTTCATAGTAGTAAAGAAAGACAAATCAATATATACGCATTGGTCAGCCGAGCAATAGAACGGTCCTGTACTTGCACTTGCGCCTCCGCATCCAGAATTCACGCTACCATTAAAGAAAACGAGTGTAGGTGGCTCATAAGTTTTTCCCATTTTCTTAAATTCAGCAGTCCACACATCCTCAGTACCGGCAAGAACCTGTCTACAAAAAGTTTCGAGTTCTTTTTCTTCTTCAGTAGGCTGATATTCTCCTTCAACGGTAGTATTAGAAGTAATCTGACTTAGATCTGCGTTTTGTAGCACATCAAGTGGATTGCCTCCCATAAACCAAGTTATGAGTCCAACGACCACAAGTCCAATAATTCCTCCACCTAATTTTCCTCCTCCAGATGACTTTCCTCTTCTATCATCCACATTAGTGCTTTCACGTCTTCCTGTAAGCTTCATAGTAAAATTGCTTTTATTACGGTATTAAAAAATATCGCGGCAAATTTAAGTCAAAAGTATGAAATTGACAAATTATACTACGACTTTTTAAGTTAGAATAAATACACTATATTATGGAATTGTGACATTCATAGAATAGTTCATCTGTTAACATTACGGTGTAGTTCTCTACCCCACATCCTTCGGCAACCCTTCGTATTACCTTTGTAAACTTTAGGTAAGATTTGTTACGTAGAGTTCCATTAGATGAATGCACAAATATAACACTTTTAACAATATTATGCAAGTTTTTTTATTCAAAACATATTATTTTATGCTTTAAATCATCTACATTAAAATTAGTAGGAGAATATGCATAGAAGGCAAACATAAAAGGCTTCGAGCAAAATGCCCGAAGCCTCCATATAATAATATTATTTTTCCAATTGTTTACCTAGCAGGAAGAGTAAGATACCAAGGCTTACCCGTCATGTTATCAGTCTCCATCGTACCGTAAGACTCCTTGATATAGTCAGGGAGCGAGATTACAGCGGAAGAACCGCTAACCTTACCTTCTTGCATTTGATAACGTAGAAGGTCATAGAAGCGAAGTCCTTCGAAAGCACCTTCAAGAGCCTCCTCATCAAGAATAAGCTTCTTGACATGAGCTTGACGCTTAGCGAGAATAGGCTCAGAAGATAGATATTTTGCGTTGATAGAATCAATCTTGCTAACTTCTGCGCTATAGATAGCAAGTAGTGAATCATTATAAGCAACTATACTATCATAAGCAAGAGAATCTTCAGCAGTAGAACGGCTATTCAACTTTGGAACTTCAGCATAATTAGGAGAGACTGGGTAAGCAGTCAATCCAGCCTTAGTTTCTTCGTCATCGAGATAATAGTACTTATTATATTCAGTATCTCCAGAACCGAGAGAGTGAATACCCATATTTTGCTTCGACTGTCCATCAACCAAAACATAAATTACGCCACCAGAAGAAATAACAGAGGTAGAAGCCACATTCTTGTCTGGAGTTGCAAAAACGTTAGAAGGCCAAATCACGAAAGATCCAGTAGTCTGAGCAAGCAAATCACCAGTATACTTAGTATCCTGAAGTGTAAATCCATAAGACTTGATTTCACATAGTCTATCAAATTCGTCCTGTGAAATAATGTCACGGTTATTTAGGATATCATAAGAAAGTCCATAAGCAAGCACAGCAAAAGAAGTCTCTGGGAATCCTGCTCTATTGAGAGCTTCTGCCATGTGAAGATATAAATTAGTCTTACGATAGAAAGGAATGAAAGCAGCCTTTTGGTCTGTAGATAATTTATAATTACCTCCAGTATACTTAGCGTTGAATACCTTGGTAGAATTGAAGTTAGAATTATACTGACTCTCAGACAAATTGCTGTAAGTATTGTAAACACTTGCAAGTCTTAGGTCACCTTCATATAGTGCATTAGAATAATCATTTGCATCATGTGTGCCATAGATTGTATCGCGCACAGAAGCACTAGTATACTTATAATAGCAATAATCCTGAGCCTTAGAAATATTTTTCATACGCTGAGATACTACTACAGAAGGATAATAGTTATTAGAGTACTGAGAATTGAATATTGCTCTAAGATCTGTAGTATTTCCAAAATACGCAACAGTATCCATTGGAAGCACACCAGCGCACTCTTCATCAACCATAGTTGTAGCAAATCTTATAGTGTATGAATCTGAAAATCCGCTTCCAGAAAAATCAGAAGTTCTCCATGCAACATTATAATTATTCACGTCAACCTCTTCATCTGGGAAGCAGAAATAGTCGTGATACATACGAATGGCATTAATATAATCCTCCTGGTTACCAGTGAACGATCCTCTCCAAAGATACAATTCTCCAAGAAGCGCTCTAACAGGTATGAAGATATCGCTATACATAATATCACTAAATTTCTTTGAGCCATATCCCTGTCTCAAATCATTATTTTTATCCATATAAGGATACTTAGCAAGATCCTCGATACAGAAATCAAGAATATCCTTCATATTAGCCTTATTTCCTGAAGCGACGATGTGTTCTGCGGCATCAGAAGTAAGAATTGGTTCAGTTACGAAAGGAACCTCTCCATAAATTTTAGCTAATTCAAGATAACACCAAGCTCTAAAGCTCTTTATAGCGCATATTTCTCTCTCGTAATAATAGTCGCCATGAGTTTTGAGTAAAGAGTCGACATAAGTGAGATAGATGTTACAGTTATTGATAACATTATAATAATCGCGTGGATTATTATAAATATTATCCTCAGAAACGTTATTATTAAAAAGTTCCTGAATATCTGCAGAGGCATGAAGCGGGTCAACATTAACCAAGTCAGCACGTACCTCACCAAGAAGTACCGTACGGTCAGTCAATTTCTGCATACGCTGAATAATACCCATCATTTGGTACAGGGTATCCTGTGGAGTGAGATCTGTAGACACAAGATTATTCTCCGCAGTAAACATGTCCTCGCAAGAAGTTGTGGATGCTCCAACCCCAAGAAGGAGCATACCACTTATTATAATAGATTTAATTTTCATAACTTACAAACAATTCATTAGAGATTAATCTTAACTCCCAAATGGAAGCTTCTTCCATTAGAAAGATATCCAGCATCAATACCTTGAGTTAACACACTATTACCACATGACACCTCTGGGTCAGAGCCGAGATACTTAGTAAGAGTAAAGAGGTTACATCCAGATGCCCAAACTGTGATACCTTGTATGTACTCATTTTGAACAGGAATCTTATAAGAAACAGACACATTCTTCAGTTTCATATAACTTCCGTCCTCTATCCATCTATCAGAGAAACGGCTATTTCCCATAGGGTCTCCATAAGTAGCCTTAGGGATGTCTGTCACCTGTCCTTCAGCAGTCCATCTACGATTGAGAGCTGTTGTCTGGTTGATGAACATAGAACCACTTTCAAGTAATGCACGCTGGTAGTTATAGATATCTCCACCAAGAGAATAATTGAAATTAGCTCCAATGCTCCAACGTTTTCCGATGAAGAAGTTCATGTGAATATTACCATAGACATCAGGATTAGGATCTCCGATAACCATACGGTCATTATCATTAATTTCTCCATTTCCGTCAACATCCACGAAGTTCATGTCTCCGGCACCGAAATAGTTCTTGTTACCAGTATTATCAAGAATGTACTTACCATCAGCAGCAGCCTCTTGAGCGGTAGCATAAACGCCATTTGTCTTGTATCCGTAGAATACCCCTGCGCTACGTCCTACTTCAGAAAGAATTGTTGCTCCATACATAGAAGACTCAAATGAAGTTGTGCCTTGTGGGAGCTGAGTTAGCTCATTCTTAAAGTGACCAGCAGAAGCACCAAGTTCCATCTTAAAGTTCTTATTGTCTACAACCTTTCCGTTGAGAGCCACGTCGAATCCTTGATTCTTCATAGCACCATCATTAGTATAGTAGTCAGTAAGACCTGCTACATAAGCCAAAGTACCAAGTGTTACGAGGTTTGAAGTCTTTCCGTAGAAGTAATTAAACTTAACGTTCAATCTGTTATTGACGAAATTGCCTTCGACTCCAACGTTGAATCTGTTTGTAGTCTCCCAACGTAAACTTGAGTTACCGATATTACCAAGTCCTAAAGAAGTAGTCTCGTTACCGAAGAGGCTTGATGCAGAAAGGTAAGTCAAAGTAGCAGAGTTGTCGATAGCATCGTTACCAACAGACTCAAATCCTGCATTTACCTTAAGCATATTTACGCCCTTATTAGGCTGGAACCACTTTTCGTTAGAGATGACCCACGCACCTTGAATAGAAGGGAAGAGTCCCCAAGCAACTCCAAACATTTTCAGTCCGGCATCAACATCCTTACCGAATCGAGAAGAAGTCTCAACAGAAAGCTGTCCATTAGCATAGAAACGTCCCTGATAGTTATAATCAGCATTAGCGTAGTATGCAAGAGACATCCAAGACAAGTCGTCTCCATCGATATCTTTAGAAGTTAAAGACATGCTTGCATTAGGAGTCTTATCATTACCTGTATTATAACCCATTTCACGTGAAGAAGTGTAAGAATCATTCATAAAACGTACACCACCAAAGACGTTAACACGATGGTCGCCATCTGTAAGAATATTCCAATCAGCACGTGTATCTGAGAAAATAGCATTGTGCTTAGAATACAAAGAATATCTTGCGTTATCTATAGTAGCCTCCATACTTGGGTTATTATAAGTAGGCATACCTTTAATTGGAGTATAATATTCCTCTGAGAAACTCTGCATAGTGTAAGAGAATCTTTCTGTTACATAGAAGTTATCAGAAGGCTTCCATTTAGGTGCAACGTTGAGGTTAATCATCGTACAGTCTGTATGATTCTTATTTTTGCCCTCAGCATTTTCAAGGATTCCTACAGGGTTAGCTACAGACACCTTATTACCTAAGACCTCATATAGATAGTCATCAGCATCAGCAATAAATGAAGACTGTGTACCATCAGTAGCGAAGTCATAAGGAGTCAAGAATGGAGACTTAGCATAAGCCAAGAAACTTGGTGACGAAAGCATAGAAAGATTGAAATCTGAATTCAATCCATCATCGCGTAAGTCACGAGTTACATTCGTATAGCTTGCATCGAAAGCAGTAGACCAGAAATCGTTGAGTTTAATATCTGTATTGAAACGAATATTAAATCTCTGCAGGTCATTAGCCTTCAAAGTTGACTTAGCATCTGTATACCCTACAGAGAGGTTATACTCAGCTACCTCATCACCACCCTGAATAGAGATACCATAGTTCTGTGACCATGCCTCTCTGTACACTTCATCTTTCCAGTCAGTATTATTATGGTACATGTTATAATAATAATAACTTGGGTCAGTATTGAGGAACTTAAAGTCAAGTAACTTAGTATCTGTTGTACCGAGCAATTCTGAAGCATAAGAACGATACTCTCCGGCATCCATTACATCAAGCGTCTTAGGAGTAAGTTCTACTCCAGCAGAGATATTGACATCAATTCTTGTTGCCATAGAGCGGCATCTCTTAGTCTTAATAACGATAACTCCATTAGCAGCCTTAGCTCCATATATGGCAGTACCATTCTTAAGTACCTCGACACTCTCAATATCGTCCATGTTTATAGCCTGAAGTAGGTTATTGAAATATCCAGAATGGAACATTTGAGTGTCATAAAGCTGGTCATAAACCACTCCATCAAGAATAATCAGCGGCTGTGAATTTATGTTAAGAGAATTATATCCATTCAAAAACATAGATACTCCCTGTGCAGGATTAGCAGAACGCTGTATAGAACGGACGTCAGCGCCAAGATTCTTCTGTATTTCTTGATCAATTGTCAAAGCCGTAGAATGATCGAAGTTATCAGCAGACACTTTCTTAGCCGCAGAAGCATCGTTTGTATAATCCTTAAGATAAATATCGGAATACAAACTTGCATCTACATCAGTAGTACGTCCATTTATAGAAGTGATATTACTGTTATAACCTTCAAGATTTATGACGAGTGAAGTGATGAACTTAGGAACATTGATAACATAAGTACCATCTTCCCCAGTCATAGCTGTATAACGCTTATTGTTAAATGCCTGAATTAGTGCACCAGCGAGTGGTTCGCCTGTTGCAGCATCCACTACTCTACCCCTAACCTCAATAGTTGGGTATTTCTTGATAGGCTTAGCTTTTCTCTTTTGTGGAGCAGCCATCTCTACATCCTCTTCCACTTCCACTTCTTGCTGAGCAACAGAAGGTAGAGCGACACCCATAAAGAATGCCAAAGCTGCGAAACCGAATTTATTGATGTGCTGCATAATTAATTCTTTTTATTTATTATGTAATTAATATCTTTAGAAGTAGCTCTCTTCTTAGCGCCAGAAACTGGTGTTGGAGTAGCATCAGAGTCATGTGGCTTAAGAATAAGAGAATTTATGAGCATATTTCTTGAGTAGACATGATTATCTGAATCAGAATTACC
>JAILIJ010000061.1 GCA_024695315.1 Bacteroidaceae bacterium | reverse complement strand
AAAAGCATGTAGAGTAATATGAAATGTCGGATAATCATACTCCACAGTCTCGAGTAAACTATCAACTACGATTTCCGTATCTAGTTCTTCACGAATCTCTCTAACCAAAGCCTGCTTTGATGACTCACCACTTTCCATCTTACCACCAGGAAACTCCCACCAATCTTTCCATTCTCCATAACCACGTTGAGTAGCAAAAATCTTACCGTCTTTCTCTATTATTGCGGCTACAACCTCTATTCTTTTCATAATCGTCATTTATTTTCTAAAAAACTTTTTTCATAATAATAATCAAAAAGTTCTGTCAAAATGTACCTTACTTCATCTACAGTTTATACAGACTCAAGGAAATTAGGTAATATACGATGATGTGTATGCCAATCTATTCCCATAGGTTTATCATCACGCGATGAGATATAATCTACAAGTCCAAAACAATAAAACGGACAAGTTCCCCATACATCTTTCTTACTTTCTCGAACGAAAAGAACAAACTTTTTTCCATTCTTTGCCTGATTAACGAAACGAACACCTTTACCAGTATGACTATCTGTGTTTTGGGATTTCCAATGAAATTGATCTTCACCTATAACATAATCGTCATACATAGTTGATGCAGAAAAGTCTTTATCCGACTTGTTTAACGTAACAAAAAATAGTTCTGTATTCAACTCTTCGATATTGAAAACACCAGTCACACTTCCTTGCATTCTTTTATCAGCTGTTTGACGTCCAAAAAGAGCAAAAATCTCTTCACGTGTATAATAGCCATACTGTTCGAGACCTAGTGGCATACCCTCGCCAACAGCAAAAGTCTTTACTTCTATATTTGCCAATATATAATCAGTAAGCTCCATTATTTCCTGTATAAACAACGGATAATTTTTGAGTTTACTAATGGCATCCTTAATACTACTAACTCCAACCTTACTGATTCTATCACCATAAAGTGTGTAGTAAAAAATTACACCATACGATTTTTCACGTTCATCAGAAAAAGTAATATTATCCAAATTTCTAATTATATTTCTAACAAAAGATATATAAGACACACTATTTGTATGAACAAGATTAGAGATACATCTCGTAAAACGTTTTGTATTATCATCATCCGTATAATTACATAATCCCGCTTCGCGTTTCAAACTTGTCCAACATATATTGCCCTTATATATCAACCGAACATCTTGTCCATTATTTTCTATAAATTCCGTAATTGTAGGAGCATGATCATAAGTTTTAAGCTCCTTAATAAGTCTATTTTTATTATATATGGCTGCATTAATATTATCCAATACATATTTCTGAGCCTTCTCCTCCATATGAATAGAACAGCCATGCGGCAAGAAAGTAAATCCATTTTTTATCTGTTCTATAATACTTTTATCCTTACGTACTAACAGACTTCTGAAACGGCTAGAAAAATCGTATTTTTTATTAAGTTGAGCAACAAAATCAAATACGGTCAATAAATGCTTGCCAGGATACAAACGAAGTCCACGGCCTAATTGCTGTAAAAAAACTGTTAACGATTCTGTAGGGCGTAAGAATAGAACTGTATCAATCTCTGGAATATCCACACCCTCATTAAAGATATCAACAACAAAAAGATAGTTTATTTCTCCCTTAGCCAATTTACAACTCAAGGTATCACGCTCATCATTATTGTCAGATGTCATATATGCAGCCTTTAGACCATATTCTTTGAAACATTCGGCCATAAAACGTGCATGTTTCTTTGTTGAACAGAAGCCTAAAGCTTTACATCTATTTTCATTTGGTAGATAATATCTAAGTTTTTCAATAATAAGTCCCACACGCTCATTATTACATAGCTTTTCAGTTAATTTAGTGGCTATATACCTATCCCCTTGCATCAAGTCATCATCCGTAAGATCCGTATTGTCGCTTATACAAAGATATTGAAAAGGAGTAAGCAATCCCTCGTTGAGTGCCATCGGCAGACGAATTTCTGCACTTATTTGATTATCAAAATCCGGCAACAAACTTTCTCCGTCCATACGTTCTGGAGTTGCCGTTAAACCTATTAATATCTTTGGAGAAAAATGTGACAATATCTTTCGGTAACTATCTGCTACAAGATGGTGGGCCTCGTCAATCACGATATAGTCATAATAGTCAGCTGGCAATTTACTGAATACATCTTCATAATGTGAATTGAAAGTCTGAACTGACACAAATAATTTATCAATATATTTATTAGCCCTGTGCTGTCCTACCCAAATATCTCCGAAATTAGCGTCAAGCAATACGCTTCTATAAGTATAACATGATTGTTCCAAAATCTCCTTTCTATGTGCTACAAACAATATATGATCATTAGGTCTATTAGCCTCTGAAAAAAATTTATAGTCAAATGCAGAAATAACAGTTTTACCTGTACCTGTAGCGGCCACAATAAGGTTACGATTAACACCACGATCCCTTACAAGTTGTAAATGATCAAGAATTTGCTTCTGGTGTGGTAAAAGGGAATACTTCATTAATCCTGTAAGATTCGTTGTATTCTGACTACTTTGTTGTCCCAATTCCAAGCTCAACTTTTCTACTCCACCAACCTTAAAATCTTCGAAATTATGACTATTCCAATAGATATCAAACGAAGCAAGAGCAGTATTTATGATATGAGGATTTTCCACATTCGTAACACGAATATTCCATTCCAAACCGTCAGTTTGAGCAGATTTAGACAGATTTGAAGAACCTATATAAGCCGTACTATATCCAGAATTTCTTTCAAAAATATATGACTTAGCGTGTAAACGTTCAATTTTAGTATTATATGAAATTCGTATCTCTGTATTTGGTAAACTTGCTAGTCGTTCAACAGCTTTGGCTTCTGTAATGCCACAATAAGTGGTTGTAATGATACGTAATTTATGATTAGGATTGTTACAGAACTTTTTTAGATGATCAAATAAAAGATTTACACCAGAGAGTTTCAAAAATGAGACAATCACACTTATTCTATCCGCACTTTCTATATCCCTTTCAATCTCAGCATTCAGAGGCACTTTACTTTGGCCACCCGTAAACAAACTACTTGTCCTGAAGCCTGTTAGCGGACGAACCAATACATCTCCAGTACACTTCAAACGAACTTCTTCCTCATTTGAAATGACTGCAGAAAGCATGTTCTTGTTATCAACAATCTTTTCTTCGTCAGACTCCCCAATAAAATCAATTAGACTATTAATAAAATCCGTTTTCTCTTCTGAAGTAAGTCCATCATCAGAAAGTTTATTACGTATCAATCTATTAAGATGATTTGTAAGCATATTAGGAACTTCCGCAGAATCAATTATTTCCTGCTTACAAACAAGTCCTTCACTTTCCGTTTGGGATATATCCTGTTTCAGTTCCTGAGTAATAATATTTTCGTATACGCCCTCTTGTAATTTCATGATTAACAATTTACTTTTAAAGATTCGAATTATACAATTCTTAATCGTTAATTATCATATTTTCCACATAGCCTTTCTCGCTACAAATATAAATAAAAAAAATAAAATAGAAAAACTTGGATTGCAAGTAATTCTATGACTAAAAAAAACAGCAATTTCAGCCCCTAATGGTTTTCTAGTAATTCAAGGATATCTAGAAAGCCTAGTTTCCACCAGTACCCCCTAAAAAGCCTTAGCCCCACCTAGAAATTTAAACACACAAAAGAAAGCCCCCGAAGATTACTCTTCGGAGACTTCTCAAGAAGGCGGCGACCTACTCTCCCACATTGCGGTGCAGTACCATCGGCGCGCTCGGGCTTAACTTCTCTGTTCGGGATGGGAAGAGGTGGAACCCCGAGGCTAAAACCACCCAAATATGTCTTTTACTTCTTTTTGACTGCTTTTTATTGTTATTTTTTATTTGTTTTGTCTTTGACTTTAGCGTTTGCTTTGTGCCTTCGACTTACAGCCATGAAGTTATTCGGTTCGATTATTGACTGTGGAAAGAAGAATCAAGTTGGAATGTATTCCATTGTATATGCCTGCTGCTGCGAGCGGCAAAGCTGACGGGCTATTAGTAATGCTCGGCTGTGATGTCACCACCTGTACACCTGCATCCTATCAACGTCATCGTCTTTGACGACCCTATGAGATCTAATCTT
>JAILIJ010000186.1 GCA_024695315.1 Bacteroidaceae bacterium | reverse complement strand
AAGTTACGTGTAACTATGTCCTGAGGGTGAGAAGATTAATTTATTAATCATTGATTCTAACATAAAATTTAGTCGTTCATCATTTCAAAATCGTATCCGATCAAAGCTATTGGGAATTATCTTATTACGTTGATTTGAGGCTGCAATCTTTTTTGTTAGTTTCCACCAAAAAGAAATAATAATTGGAATTATAATTAAAAAAGGAATATAGGTATGAAGAAAAATTTATCTTTATTTGTTGCAGCAGTGTTTGCTTTTACAACTAATGCTGGAGCACAAATCAATAATGTTGTAGATTATTGGGAAGTTGGTGATATTGTTACTACTGACGATGATATCTCCTATAAGATTGTGACATCTGATATAGACTCTACGTCTGTTATAACAAAAGACGGAACGTCATATTCTTATGATGAAGATATTACTGGTTTTGTGTTGAATGTTAATTATGTAATTACTCGTACTGTTTCATGTGTATGTAGTGCGGAGGTTTATTCAACAAATACTATTTCTCCTACACTTGATAAGTTGACAAAAATGTCTTCGGAAGAAACAGAGATGAATGCAAGTGGCTATGTTGATTTATTTGAAACTATGACAACTGCTTCTTGGGAAGATTATAATAGTTTTGTTTCTTTGATGAAATCGCATCTGCCTTCTTCTACTTCTAGAAGAAAATATGCAATTATGACTGTCGCTGAATTTATTAGTTATTTTGGAGATGAAGCGACTGCGAAGTCGATTGGTGAAGATGTTTTGCCTGCTGATTTTTGTACAGATGGGGGATATGAATATGATCAAGTGTATGTTTATGTAGAATATAAAAGTAAAACCTCAATTAGCAAATCTTATGTCTTAGATTATATTGAGATGACAGATGCAAGTACAATAACTTATTCTCTCACTAATAAAATTACAGATGTAAAAATACCTAATGGAGTTGATTGGAATAATGCTGCTAGTGTAACAATTAATGGTGGTGTTACTGAAATTGAGGCTGGTGCATTTGCTGGTTCTGAAATCGCAACATTTACTACTAATGGTACTTTCTCAACAAATTCTGATGGTACATTCCTATATGACTATCATAAGTCTGGATATCAGTACTCTGATACGTTGATTGCTGTCGGAGCAGGTGTTGTTGCTGGAGAATATACTATTCCTTCTTCTGTTTTCTATATTTTGGATAACGCTATGGCTAATGTGAATAACGTTACCTTGATTTCATCTAATGGAAATTTGGAATATGGAACATTAGGCGGTTCTGGAAATTCAGTAAATAAGCCTGAAGAACTTACTGTGGCTTCTGGATATCCTGTACAGACATATCTCCCTTCTGACGTTGTTCTTTCTTTGAAAGGAAATGCTAATGAAGGATACGGAGTAAAGGTTACTTCAGGATTGGCACTTAGCTCTTCTAATATTAGTGATTTCTTGACAACTATGGCAAGTGCTGATTATGCAGCTGGTCTATGTTATATTGATTTGTCTAATTGTGTTTATTCTGATGATCTTGGAGAAATAACTATTCCTTCTGCTATAAACAAGAACTGTCTTGTTTATCTCCCTTCTGGAGCATCTGCTACTGGAGATAATATTGTTATAGGTTCAACATGCGAGAGTCTCGTTCTCGTTCGTGATGCTGCTTATCCTTTCTCTAATGCTAAGGCATTTACAGCAACAACTGCTACTGTTACAGGTTTGCCTTTGTCTTCTAACTTTGTTTTCATGTCTCTCCCATTTGCTGTAGACGGAACTGTGTTGGTTGGTGGTGAACAGGCTGACTTGTCATCTACATTGAGAATTGCAAAAGCTAATAGCTATGACTCTGATACTAACACAATGACTTATCAGGTAACAGGAAAGTTCTCTGCTAATGTACCATTTATTGTTAACACTTATGACGGAGAGTCTTATTCTAGTTTGACTGCATATAATGTTAGCGTAGTTACAACAACTGGTAAGTTGACAAGTAGTGCCGTTTCTTCATTTACTCCTTGTGCTACATTCCAGTATATTTCTGGAGATTATGATAACTATAATTTCTATGGCTTGGCTAATGGAGCGATGAGACGTGCTTCTGGTACTGCTTCATTTAAGCCTTTCTCTGGATATTTCAGAGCACCATTGGAAACAGCTAACGAGGTTAAAATTCGTTTCGTATATGAAGAAGATGATATATTTGATCCAACTGGTATCGAGTCAACTGCTGACGATAAGTTAGTTGTTTATACTTCAGAATCTAACATCTCTATTGATGCTCAGAATGCTACTCCTGTTAAGGTTTGCTCTATTTCTGGTGCTGTAATCTTTAATGGAGTTGTTGAAGGTGCTAAGAGTTTTGAACTCCCTGCAGGTGTTTATATTGTTAATGGTAAGAAATATTTTGTAAAATAAATAATTGTTATGAATTTTAAGAAAGTTTATGTTTGTCCAGTCTCTAATCAGATGGACG
This sequence comes from Bacteroidaceae bacterium, assembly GCA_024695315.1. Classification (GTDB taxonomy): domain Bacteria; phylum Bacteroidota; class Bacteroidia; order Bacteroidales; family Bacteroidaceae; genus Minthosoma. Next base: position 23,003 of record JAILIJ010000186.1, on the reverse strand, counting down.
TTGCATTGGATTCTTTTATCGCTGTTTCACCAGGTAATACCGTGACTGTAGATAACAAAGATGTTCCATCAAATACAATGCCTGGTGACGATGAGTATTCTGAGGATTTCGATGCTAAGGCACGTGGTAATGACTTTGGATCACTTTGGTGATTGACATTATATAGAATGTTCAATTTTCCAAAATTAATAAAAAGAGCGCGGATGATTTTATCTGCGCTTTTTTGTTTATAATTCTTTTTTTTTTATAGTAAGATTAAGTGATGTGGGGATAAAGAAAAAGTACGGATTCCATAATGTGGAGTCCGTACTTTTCTATGAATAATATATGTGATTCTTTGAATTTATTGCTGTAGTAAGGTCTCTATTTCTTTTATGACGACATCGGCTTTCTGAGAAAAATATTCTTGGTTCTCAATCATTCTTATATGTGGATGTCCTGTCCATGCGTCATAAACTTTTTGATCGAGTTCTCTGGCTATTTTCATGCCTTCCGCGTTGGCTTGCTCATATCTTTGGGCGTTTGTACTTGTTGTGTAGAACTCTTCGCTTCCGCAAGCTGTCGTTTTCATGTGCAGAATGGCATCATATCGGCCTTTTAACTGCTCTGTTGTAACTCCTACTAAGCTTGTTAGCTTTTTCCACATTTCAGGCTTCATATAGGCTGAAATATCTAGACATCCTCGGTCACAGATGATGAGGCATGGCTGACTGAGCGTTTTTGCCATAAGGCTGAACTTATCTTCCAGCGCCATCTGTATTTCAAGTGTGGCCTTTTCTCCCTCGTAGAAGAATTTCTCATTCTTGGTTAAGTAGTTCATTCCTGCCTGTGTGAACAGGGTAGGGGTTTCTGGTATTGTAAATACCTTATAGCCTAATGCGGAGAAGTGCTCCACTATGCGTTCTAGGGCGCTTGTTTTGCCCGCGCAAGGTCCTCCTGTGAGAACTATTTTCTTTATGATTTCCATAAAACAGTTGTTGGCAATATACGTAATTGTAGCTGTTGCTGTTTTTCGTTTTTGTTACAAAACAAAAATAGAGGAAATGAAGGAAAGCATTGCTTCTTTTCATTTCCTCTATTGGCTTTTAGCAATTTTGGTGATCCGGAAGGGATTCGAACCCTTGACCCACAGCTTAGAAGGCTGTTGCTCTAATCCAACTGAGCTACCGGACCATCCTTATTTGCTTTTGCGGGTGCAAAGGTATGTACTTTTTACATAACTTGCAAATATTTTTCGATTTATTTTTCAAAAAATATTAATTCTGCTTTACGTGGACGTCTACTTGCTGGAATGGAATTTCGATTCCGGCTGCAGTCAAGTCTCTGTAAATCTTTTCTGTGCTATCAAAGAAGATACCCCAGTAGTTTGCAGATTCACACCATACTCGGAATTGGAATACAATACTTGAAGCGCCCATGGATGTCATAGGTATTGCTGGTTCGTGGCCCGCATCTTTAAGGATTCTTGAATCTCCATCGATGATTTTGTTTAAAACATTTCTTACATCATCAGGGTTGGTGCCGTAAGCAACCTCAACATTTATGTCTACGCGGCGGAATGGAGCAGTTGAATAGTTCTTTAGTGAACCCGTTGCTAATCCTCCGTTAGGAATGATTATTGTCTGGTTGTCTGGTGTGGTAATAATTGTGTTGAAAATCTGAATTTGTTTAACAGTACCGCTATAGCCCTGTGCTTCGATGTAGTCTCCTACCTTGTATGGTTTGAAGATAAGTACCATTACTCCGCCCGCGAAGTTCTGAAGTGTGCCAGAGAGAGCCATACCTACAGCGAGTCCGGCTGATGCGAAGAGGGCTACAAATGAACTTGTGTCTATTCCTAATACTGAGATAATGGCGATTGCCATAACGAAGTATAGACAGATGCTGATAAGACTGTCAAGGAAGGTACGTAGAGAAGGTTCAACATTTCTCTTTGTCATTATCTTTCTGACAAAGTGGAGAAGTCTTGCAATAATGAATTTACCTACTATGTAGATGAGTAAGGCAACGACAAGATTTTTACCAAGAGTCATCAGATAGTCTGTGACGTTGTTTAAGGCGTGCTCGCTAAAAGCAGAGGATACGTCACCGCCAAGAGTGGTTGATACGAGAGAATCAATCTTTGTTTCTTGCATGTTTTTGTTGATTATTATTGTTACGTAATTAGATATATTTGTCCAAGGCTTATGTTTTTCGTTTGCTTTGGACTGTGCAAAGTTAGTCAAAAATCAAGAATGAATGGCGTTAGAATGATATTTTTTTGACTAAGGGGCCTTAAGTCAATAATATTTGTTAACTTTGCATGCTCAAATGTATTATTGCGAAATAGAACAGGTAAAAAATATATAATTGATTATATGAACGTATTAGAACTTTCTGAACAGGAGATTAACCGCAGAAACAATCTTCAGGCATTGAAGGATATGGGCATTCAAGCATATCCAGCTGCTGAATATCCAACAAATGCTTTTTCAACAGATATCGTTGCTGAATTCAAGGATCCAGCTGTTGATGCTGAAGGTAATCCAACTGAACCTCTGCGTGAGGTGTGTATTGCTGGTCGTATGATGAGCCGTCGAGTGATGGGTAAGGCTAGCTTCGTTGAACTTCAGGATTCAAAGGGACGTATTCAGGTGTATATCACACGTGATGACATCTGTCCTGAGGAGAACAAAGACCTCTATAATGTCGTGTTCAAGAAACTTCTTGACCTGGGAGACTTTATCGGAATCAAAGGATATGTTTTCCGTACTCAGACTGGTGAGATTTCTGTGCACGCACAGTCACTAACTCTCCTTGCTAAGTCTCTTAAACCACTTCCTATTGTTAAGGAAAAGGATGGTCAGGTATTTGATGCTTTTGAAGACCCAGAGTTGCGCTATCGTCAGCGTTATGTTGACCTTATCGTGAACAATGGCGTTAAAGATACATTCTTGAAACGTGCTACTATCCTGCGTACTATGCGTCAGGTGTTCGACGAGGCAGGTTTCACAGAAGTGGAAACTCCAATTCTCCAGCAGATTGCAGGTGGAGCAAGTGCACGTCCTTTCATTACGCATCATAATGCGCTTAATGTTGATTTGTATCTCCGTATTGCTACAGAGCTCTACCTTAAGCGTCTTATCGTTGGCGGTTTCGAGGGTGTGTATGAAATAGGTCGTAACTTTCGTAATGAGGGTATGGACCGCAGTCATAATCCTGAGTTCACTTGTATGGAGCTTTATGTTAGCTACAAGGACTACAATTGGATGATGACATTTACAGAGCAGTTGCTCGAAAAGATCTGTATTGCTGTTAATGGCACTACAGAGGTTAAGATTGGTGATAATGTCGTTTCATTTAAGGCACCTTATCGTCGACTCCCTATCCTTGAGGCTATCAAGGAGAAGACTGGCTATGATCTCGAGAAGATGTCAGAGGATGAGATGCGTGAGGCTGCTAAGAAATGTGGTGTTGAGGTTGATGATACTATGGGACGTGGAAAGCTTATCGACGAGATCTTTGGAGAAACTTGCGAAGGTACATTTATCCAGCCTACATTCATTACAGACTATCCAGTTGAGATGTCACCACTTACTAAGATGCACCGCTCTAAGCCAGGACTCACTGAGCGATTTGAACTTATGGTTAATGGTAAGGAGCTTGCTAATGCTTACTCTGAGCTTAACGACCCAATCGATCAGGAGGAGCGTTTCGTAGAGCAGATGAAGCTTGCTGATAAGGGCGACGACGAGGCTATGGTTATCGACCATGACTTCTTGCGCGCACTTCAGTACGGTATGCCTCCTACATCAGGTATTGGTATTGGTATCGACCGTCTTGCCATTCTCATGACAGGTCAGCCAACAATTCAGGAGGTTCTTCTTTTCCCAACTATGAAGCCAGAGAAGAAGGCTCCAAAGGATAGTGTGGAGAAGTTTGTTGAACTAGGATTCTCTGAGGACATCGTACCTGTACTATATAAGGTAGGATACAACCTTGTAAGCGATCTTGCTGGTGGTAATGCTCAGAAGATTCAGCAGCAGATTGGTGAGGTGCTCAAGAAGTATAAACTTGACATCCAGAAGCCATCTGTAGATGAGCTTAATGCCATCATATCAAAATTGTAAGCATAGATAATCCTGGATGAAAGCATTTCGTTCGGAATGCTTTTGTCTGGGTTTTATTATAAACAGGTCATTCTCCTCCAGTAAGAGTGACCGTTCTCTATAAGGGAAAGGAGGACTGAAGTTATGAAATTTACAAATACAGGTCGAGTAGCAGTTATTGGAGGTGGTAGTTGGGCAACAGCTATTGCTAAAATATTGCTACACCATGAGGAAAGCATCAACTGGTATATGCGCCGTGATGACCGCATTGAAGATTTCAAGCGTTTAGGCCATAACCCAGCTTACCTTACTGGTCTTCATTTCGACGTCAACAGAATCAATTTCTCCAGCGACATCAATGCGGTAGTGAAAAACTCAGATACACTGGTGTTTGTTACTCCATCGCCTTACATTAAGAGCCACCTCAAGAAGCTCAAGACTAGCATGAGAGAAAAGCTCGTAGTCACAGCCATAAAAGGTATTGTGGCTGATGAGGAATGTACCATAAGTCGTTTCTTTGAAAAGATATATGGAGTGCCAGAAGAGCAGATTTGTACTATTGGCGGACCTTCTCATGCTGAAGAGGTAGCGCTCGACCGTTTGTGTTATCTCACAGTGGGATGTCGCGATTTGGACAATGCTCAAATTGTTGCAGATTTGCTGACAAACAAATTTGTGAAGACAAGTATCTCTACAGATATCGAGGGAATAGAATATAGTTCGGTACTCAAGAATGTTTATGCTATATGTGCTGGCATTTGTCACGGACTAAAGTGTGGCGACAACTTCCAAGCCGTATTGGTATCTAATGCACTACAGGAGATGGACCGTTTCCTTGAGGCTGTACAACCAGAGGACAGAAGCGTCATCAGTACGGCGTACATGGGTGACCTACTTGTGACGATGTATTCTAATTTCTCCCGTAACCGAGTCTTTGGAACTATGATAGGACAGGGATATTCTGTCAAGACGGCTCAGCTCGAGATGGAGATGATTGCTGAAGGTTATTATGGCACGGAGTGTATGAAAAAGATAAACAAGCGCTATCATGTCAATATGCCAATACTTGATGCGGTATATAATATTCTCTATGAGAAGATAAGTCCGCAGGTGGAGATAAAGATTCTAAGCGATTCTTTCAGATAGAAGAAAAACATCATAAAATAAAAGAATAATATGAAGCTTAACATTTCAAAAGCAAGCCAGTTCTTAGCAGCTGGTACAGTTGAGTCTTACGAGGCTCAGGTTAATGAGGCTCAGAAGGCTCTCGAGAATGGTACATGTCTTGGTAATGATTTCCTTGGTTGGCTCCACCTCCCAAGTTCAATCACTCCTGAGTTTATTGCTGAAATCAATGCTACTGCAAAGGTTCTTCAGGAAAACTGTGAGGCTGTTGTCGTTGCCGGTATCGGTGGTTCTTACCTCGGTGCACGCATGGTAATCGATGCTCTCTCAAATTCTTTCGGCTGGTTAAAGCCATCAAATATGCCTCGCATTCTTTTTGCAGGTAACAATATCGGTGAGGACTATCTCTCTGAGCTTATCGACTACCTCAAGGGCGTTAAGTTCGGTGTTATCAATATTTCAAAGTCTGGTACAACAACTGAGACTGCTATTACTTTCCGTCTTCTCAAGAAGCTTTGTGAGGACACACGTGGTAAGGAAGAGGCAAAGAAAGTTATCGTTGCTGTTACTGACGCAAAGAAGGGTGCAGCTCGTACAACTGCAGACAAGGAAGGCTATAAGTCATTCATCATTCCTGACAATGTAGGTGGACGTTTCTCTGTACTCACTCCAGTAGGTCTTCTTCCTATCGCAGTAGCTGGATACGATATCGCAGCACTTGTTAAGGGAGCTCAGGACATGGAGAAGGCTACAGACATCAAGGTTCCATTCGCAGAGAACCCATCAGCTCAGTATGCTGCTGTTCGTAACGCTCTCTACCAGAATGGCAAGAAGATTGAAATCCTTGTCAACTATCAGCCAAAGCTTCACAACCTCAATGAGTGGTGGAAGCAGCTTTATGGTGAGTCAGAGGGTAAGGACGGTAAGGGTATTTTCCCTGCAGCTGTAGACTTTACAACAGACCTTCACTCTATGGGGCAGTGGATTCAGGATGGTGAGCGTACAATCTTCGAGACTGTCGTTTCTATCGAGAAGCCAAACACTAAGCTTGAGGTTCCATCAGATGCTGAGAATCTTGACGGTCTTAACTTCCTTGCTGGCAAGCGCATCGATGAGGTTAACAAGATGGCTGAGCTCGGTACTAAGCTCGCTCATGTTGATGGTGGTGTGCCAAATATGCAGGTTTCTATCGAGAAACTTGATGAGTACAATATCGGTCAGCTCATTTACTTCTTCGAGAAGGCTTGTGGTATCTCAGGTATCATCCTTGGCGTAAACCCATTCAATCAGCCAGGTGTAGAGGCTTACAAGAAGAATATGTTTGCTCTTCTCAACAAGCCTGGTTATGAGAAGGAGAGTGCTGCTATTCAGGAGAAACTTAAGTAATATGAGATTATGTAAGGCTCTCGGTTAAGGAGAGTTTTGCGATCATAATATCACAGAGGGTATGTCAAAAGTAATTTGACATACCCTCTTTATTTTTACACCTCATCCAATGTGCCGAAAATAAATTTTATAGACAATACACTTGGTTTAAGAACGAATAGTTTAAAACAGGGCTATTGAGGAGTATGATTTAGTACTTTGCGGGAAAAACTGCAGTACTTTGCGCATGGTACTGCAGTTTTTCCCGCAAAGTACTGGAGTACCATCCGCATGGTACTGTGAAGTATTACCTTAAACAAGGACAAGATTTGGTCAGATCTAAACAATTTGTGCATTTCGTTTTTGTATGTTTTGTGTGTGTCAAATTCGTGTTTGAGCAGTGTTTGAGCAGTGATTGAGCAGTGTTCAATCATTTATTGTTCGTTTTACGCATATTTAACGTCCATTAAATATGCGTTAAATGTTGACTTCACATGATACCTATTATGGGATATTGTACCACGTAAAACTTTATTTATAGAATAGATGATAACAACAATCTAAAAATAAGAAGAAGGAGTATCATAATGCCTTATACAAGACTACTGATACTCCTTCTTTTTATTAATTATATACTCTTTATTTCTTTATTCTCAATTCTTCAGGTATGCGGTTGTACGCATCTTCTTCTGTACCATGGAAAGGACCTGAATGTTCTATTTTGATAGTAGAAACGGCAGATGCAAATTTGCCAGCTTCTTCTATGCTTGCGCCTTGCGAGCGTTTGAACACGTATCCCATTACATAAGTGTCTCCGCATCCAGTAGCATCCACGATGTTAATAGGCTCGTAGGCTGGAATGTCGTAGAAAGTTTCATTAGCATATACTATAGAACCATAGCTTCCGAGAGTAAGGAGAACTTCTTTGACTCCCCATTCATGTAGTTTAAGAGCAGCTTGGTGTAAGTCCTTGATGCCAGTTAGAACCTCTATTTCGTACTCGTTTACTTTAAGAATATCCACGTATTTTAGGGCCTCAAGTTTATTTTCCCAGTCGCAAGGATAGACTTTCTCGTCACGTACCTCGCGTAGATATCCCTGAGCGTCGACGACTAAAGTGCCGCGTTCTGATAGGTATTTTATAACGTCGAGTGAAAAGTCGTCGGCAAGTAAGCTACCGAGTACAATATATTTCGCTTTGACGTCTTTGAGTGCCTCTATAGTGAAAGGGTCTGCTTTAGCGCGAACACGTTGTTTTCTGTTATTTTGATTTTCGCCGTAAATATTTTCGAAATAAACGGTTTTCTTGCTAGGTATAACATCAACATCAATACCCATTTTGCGAATATCGTCTACAGATTTCATCTCTGTTTCAGCAAGTGAAGCAATGAGTTTGAAAGAAGGCTTGTAATTTGCCTTTGTAGAGTTAAGAAGGTGGTTTATTCCGTGTGAAAAATAGAATGTCGTACCACCTGGCATGTAAACTTCAGATTTTGGAGTTACAATCTTGTCCAGCGTAATGTGGCCGATGCAACAAATGTCTAAGTCCATATTTATTCTTCTTTCCTGATTTTTGTTCATGCAAAGGTAGCAAAAAAATATTTATCTGCATGCGGATGTATTATCTTTAAGCTGATAATAGCCAAACATGCAGATAAATAGAACAATATTGTGCACCTTATATAAAGAATTTTGCACTCGTTAATGTGTAAAGCGTTTGTTTAGATTAAAACCATCAACAGATTTTATCGTTTATTTTTCTTTGACGAATCCTTATGTATTCTGATGACGGAGAAAGAGTATTTAGGCATTTCATAAGTGAAGGTATCGTCAACTGTGATTTTTGATACCTCTGGAAATTTAATCTCTCTGTCATTTGCGTCACCGAATATAATAGAGGCTTGTGCGTTTTTACTATATCCCTCAAGTGAGCCAAGTTCAATAGTAAACTTGTTGTTGTTCGGAATTGCGTTTACGAGTTTTATGATTAGGTCTCCGCTTTCCTTGTCAATTACGACAGAAGATTTTACTCTCTTGTCAGCGTCTCTCTGTATTTCCCAGCCGTTTCTGACATCCTTCATGTTTGGAGTAACAGTTACGTTAGAGTATACATATTCATCGCCGGCATTTTGTCCGTAAAGAGCCTGTACGTAGTAGTTTGGTGTTGGCTTAATATCTGTGTTATTGAAATATATGAGATCTGGATTCCATTGCGTGTGTCCCTCTTTTGCGAGGAGTGGGGCATAGCTTGACATCACCACAACGTCAGCATTTCGCTCTACATTTGTGAGGTGAATGGCTTCAGCAAGAGCGTTTTCCATTCTGTTTCCCTTACTTGCCCATTCTCCGAGGTAAACCTTAGTGCCATTGCGGTCATACTTATCGTAGAAATCCTGGTGGTTGAGATACCATCCTACTGGATTATAGTAGTGTTCATCGACGATTTCTATCTTATTCTCCTTAGCTAACTGCCATCCGTATTCATAGTCCGAGCCTTCCCAGAAAGGACCAACGGTACCGATAACTGTTATTTCTGGATGAACTTTCTTAACCCCATTTATGAGGAAGAGGTAGCGCTCGGTGAAGGTGTCGCTAATAAGGTCCTCATTACCTATGCCGAGGTATTTGAGATTGAAAGGCTTCGGATGTCCAGCCTTAGCACGCATCTGAGCGAGTTTGCTTGTCTTAGGATCTCCGTTAGCCCATTCGATAAGGTCGATGAGTTCCTGAAGATAAGACTCCATGGTGAGAGGTTTGCCGTTGTAAGTATATGGAGAAGGCTTACCTTTAAGATCCTTTTCGAAAGGAAGTCCTCCCTGCTGTCCATTACCTCCACGCCATGAATTTTGGCAAGGCACACCAGCTGCAAGTACAGGCAGAGGCTCTGCACCTATATCCTCGCAGAACTGGAAATACTCATAGAATCCTATTCCGCGGCTCTGGTGGTAGTTCCAGATATTCATATCGGCTTGACGTTCCCAAAGTTCGCCAACCGTAGCTTGCCAATGGTAAATATTATCAATACCTTGTCCATGAGAAGCGCATCCGCCAGGGAAACGTACGAACTGTGGCTTTAGGTCAGCAAGACATTGTGCAAGGTCTGCTCTCATGCCATTGGCGCGGTTCTTGAATGTCTTCTGTGGGAAAAGAGAAATGAAATCGAGATTCAATAATCCCGTACCCTGTGGCTCAATTACCAGCTGTGCTTTATTAGCAGAAGCAGATGCAGTAAGTACAGCCTTCTGGCGCTTCCACTCTTTAGTGCCCTTAAAAGTTGTAGACGCAAGAGTTTTGCCGTCGCTCACCAGGCTTACTTTGATAGTACCAACTCCCTTGGTGAAAATAGAAAGATTATACTTTTCTTTAGCCTTTAGAGCAATGCCGTCCCATCCTTCATTTATGAGTTTTGCGCCCTTTGCTGAAGTTTTGAGAACCGAATAATTAGGATTGTTCTTATGTATAGGAGCGTTGTTGGCAATAGTCCATTCTGTTCCTTCGCCCTCCAGTCTCCAAGCAGTTTTAGCATTCCATCCTCTATGGTCATCCGCACGATATTCGAAGTCTCTGTTCTGTATGAGTTCCGCATATAATCCGCCGTCGGCAGCATAGTTTATATCTTCAAAGAAAATACCCATGAGTTCAGATGAAATAGCCTTTCTATCATTCAGGTCGATTGATACCTTTGTGGTGATTTCATTTTTGAAGTTCTCGAGCGCCTTTGAGTGAAGTCTTTCACCTTCCTGTTGTCCGCGAAGTTCAGCAGCCTGAACCTTGTAGATTAGTTCTTCCACAAGTTTATAAGGCACCTTTATAATATTCTCTTTAGACTCCTTTACCAGTTCATCCTTCTTCTTGTTGAAGTCAGTCTGTGTAAGTGTAGGGTAGTCCTGCGGTTTCCATAAGAAGAGATCCGTAGACTGTGTAGTTGCGATTTGTGGGTGATTTGGATTAGGAATAAATTCCGCGAAGAACGTTTTCCCGTCATATCGAATGACAGGGAAGTGCATTTTCTTTTCAGATCCCCATGGTCCGTAATCGCTCTTAAACAAGTTTCGGTTGCCTATAGCCGTCCATGTTTTCTTGTCCACGGAATACGCTACCTGTAATCCCTCAGAAGGCCTAGGATTGTAAGCCTTTAGGAATACAGAATCGGGATGGTTAGCCCAGGCCGATGCCGATGCCATTAGTAGGACTGCTGTGATTAGTTTTTTCATTTGATAAAAGTATTAATAAATGGTAAATAATAATCCTTGTAAAAAGTATTCTCTCGTGACGGAAATAATTTGCCCTCGCGAGAGAATATAATGTATATTATTCTTCAGAAGTCTTTGCGCTGACTTCGAATGAAGTTGTATATTCGTTAAATGTTTCATAAAGAGTAGCTCCTGCAGTAGGTGCTAAAGTTCCGGAAATGGAAACCGTATGTGTGCCGGCTTCTGGTGCAATAAATGTTGCTGTAGGTGGGTCGGCTAAGTAGTAAGAGCTACTTTTGGTTGCGTTAAATACCGATGAACCGTCCACGCAAATATTTTGTTTGAAATAGTACCAGTTGCTTCCCCTGTTAGAATAAGTGAAAGTTAATGTAATTGAATCCCCTTCATAACAAGGGTTTGGTTCCACTTCTACTCCTGAAAATGTCGGTGCTGTGTAGGTAGCGTTTTCCTCATCACATGAAGAAAAAGCACATGTTAGTATAGTTGTCAATACAGCTAAGAAAATAGACTTCTTTTTCATTTAAGATAAAATAGTTTTCTTGTTAATCGTTTGGTTTTTGTGCAAAGGTATTGAAAATTTGATTGAAAAAGGGTATATTTGCCGTCAAATTAATATATTTTAAATCATTATAACGATGTTTAGTGGAATTGTAGAAGAATTTGCTACCGTAGTAGCAGTTGAGAAGGAGCAGGAGAATATGCACTTTACTCTCACTTGTTCCTTTGTCAATGAACTCAAGATAGATCAGAGCGTTGCTCATAATGGAGTATGTCTCACTGTGGTTAAGATAGAGAATGGAAATTATGTTGTTACAGCCATGAAGGAGACGCTGATGAAAAGTAATCTTGGTCTTCTAAAGGTTGGGGATAAGGTCAATGTAGAGCGTTCTATGATGATGAATGGTCGACTTGATGGCCATATCGTTCAGGGACACGTTGACCAAACTGCGGAGTGTGTGGCTGTTGAGGATCAGCAGGGGTCATTTACCTTTACTTTTAAATATGCCTTTGACAAGGAGATGGCTAAGAAGGGATATATGACAGTAGACAAGGGTAGTGTGACCGTAAATGGTGTAAGTCTCACAGTTTGTAATTCCACAGATGATTCTTTTCAGGTAAACATTATTCCTTACACTTATGAGCATACTAATTTCCATCAAATTCAGGTTGGCACAAAGGTGAATATTGAGTTTGATATCATCGGAAAATATATTGCTCGAATCCAACATTTTGAATAATATGAGACGAATTCTATTATCATTTTTCCTCCTTGGCACATTTATTGCCTCTGCATTTGCTCAGACAATAAATGTCATTGGCGATTCTTATGTAGCAAACCATAGACGTCCAAAGGAAGAAGCTTGGCATTATAAGCTTGCTAAGGATTACGGTTTCACATATAATAATTATGGCCGCAACGGTTCATGCGTAGCCTTCGACCGCACACACGATGGTAAGTACAATTTCGGTCCTGCCATGTGGGTACGTTACACGGCTATGGATCCATCTGCTGATTATGTCCTTATTATAGCTGGCCATAATGATGCCGACAAGGTGAAGAATAGTGCCGATTCCTTGAAGATGTTTGCCGACTCCTTGGAATGTTTGCTTACGGGCATCGAGAAGCTCTGTCCTAATGCTAAGATAGGCTATGTCACACCATGGTATGTTGACCGTCCAGGCTTTAAGTCAGTATGCAAGACTATAAAGAAAATATGTAAGTCTCACGGCATACCAGTACTTTATAATTACGAAAAGAAATGCGTCATCAAGGTTCGTGATGATGAATTTAGAAAGACATATTTCCAAGGGCCAAAAGATACGGCTCATTTGAATGCCCAGGGACACGACCTTTTCTTACCTGTGGCAAAGGCTTGGTTTGAAAAGAAAATGCTGAAGAAGTAGCATCATCCAAAGCCAAACTACCATCGAAAAAACAATATCAATTAACAATCTTACTTTAATATGAAAAGACTTTTACTTATTGCTTTATCCGTATTCTCATTACATCTAAATGCTCAAGAGGTGAGTGTGAAGTGGGAATTATCGGATAAGGACAACTTATCGGAAACAACTATTACTGGTGATGAAACCAATACCAGCGTTTTGTCATCTACCTTCATTAAGGGTGCAAATATTGGTGCTACAGCTACCATGACAGGCTCAAATGCCGATGCCGGATACTCAACTGTGACTTACACTCCATATTTCACTACGTTTGCCCCAACCACTCGTGTTAGTGGAAAGACTACTGGCCATTGCGTAAGTTTTGCGGTTACAGTACAGAGTGGTCATACGTTCAAGCCTACATCCATTTCTTTCGATGCCGCAAAGGTAGGAACAGATGGCGGTTCAATGGATGTGTATTATAGACTTGGAAGTTCAAGTGACGTGACCGTTGCAACTGGTCTATCTCCACTTCGTAATAAGATTTCGTCTACAAACTCTACAGGCTATTCTCATTATGAATATACTATAGGCGACGTTATCACAACTTCTACATCTCGAGTATTCTATGTTCAACTATATATTTATAACCTAAATGGTACGGATAATGAAAATCCAAAGGCTATAGGTATAAGAAATGTTGAAATCAAGGGTTCTGTTGATGAGAAAATCTATACTACAGAATCATTTGTCAACGACTTCTCATGTGTTGGAACTGAAAAGTTTGGTGAAGAGGATTCTAAACTCTCACTTTATTCTTTGGTTAAGGACTTGAAGAACGGAGGTATTGCCACATATCCTAATAAGTTGTTTGGCGACCCATCAGATTTCAACGTTACTGTGGCAGATGGCTATACAAGTGAAGTTCAGTATTCTGGTCATGTTGCTGTAGTTAAAATCTATAAGGATGGTGTACAGAAGTTCTATTTTGAAGTTCTGTTCAAAGTTACCAATCGTCAGCCAAAGCCAGAAGCAAAACCATTGAATCGTGGACTTATGGCGTTGAGTCTTTCAGGCGCCTCTGCTGGTTCTGGCAATCTCGTCAGTTGGCGTGCTTTCAAGTCAGATGACAATAACGTGAAGTATAAACTCTTTAGAGGAAATTCTACCTCACAAACCACAGCTGTCAATAATGGCGATTTCATCACGGGCAAGACAAACTTTAATGATAAGAGCGGAAGTACAGCATCTTATTATCGTCTTGAAGTGTATGATGGCGAAGGCAAGCTTATTGATGAAATGGTGAGCGGTAAGACATGGGCAAATCAGACAAAGACAATTCCGCTTGGTTCTGCTCCTATAGATACACGTAACGGCGCTACATATACTCCAAACGACGCAAGTTTCTGTGATATGGACGGTGATGGCGAATATGAAGTTATTCTGAAGTGGTCACCTTCAAATGAAAAGGACGCAGCAAGTAGCGGTACTACTTCTAATGTGTTCTTCGATTGCTATAAGATGGACGGCACTCAGCTTTGGCGTATTGATATGGGACCAAACTTCTTTGCAAGTGCACACACCATACAATTCATAGCTTGGGACCTTGATGGTGACGGCTATGGCGAGTTCATGGTGAAGACTGCTCCTGGTACAGTTGACGGCGAGGGCAATTATGTCCTTCTTGGCGATGATTCACCAACAGAAAACCTTCTTTGTTCGAGAGGAAAGCAGGACCATGGTTCTGAATATATCACCGTGTTCGACGGAATGACAGGTGCAGAGCTCTCTACTATAAATTATCACACAGCCTATGGCGACGTAAGCACAAGTATTTGGGGTGATAGCAATATGAACCGTTCAGAGCGTTATCTTGCAGCACTTGCATACTTAGATGGTGAGGATGCCAATCCAAGTGCTATCTTTGCTCGTGGATATTATAAGGGAGCCTTTGTCGGAGCATACGATTGGGACGGTGTAGAGTTGAAGTTGCGTTGGCTTTCAAAGAACACCACATCAGGAAAGGGACTCTGGGGTGAAGGCGCTCACTGGATTTCTGTTGGCGATTGCGATGGTGACGGAAAGCAGGAGATAGTCTACGGTTCCGGTGCCCTTGATCATGACGGCTCATTGCTCTATCGTACAGGTCTTGGTCATGGCGATGCTCTCCACCTCGGCAATTTCGATACAGAGCGTGAAGGAATGGAAGTATTCATGGTTCATGAGGAGAAGCCTTATGGCTATGACTTACGTGACGCTAAGACAGGCGAACTTCTTCTTCATAAGACTGCCGATTCAGATACTGGACGTGGATTTATTGGCCATTTCGACCCAGAGGCCACAAGTGCATATTTCCAATATAGTGCAGCTGGAAGTTCTATCTTCGATATTGACGGTAATGCTGTAAGTACAAGCATCAGTCACGGAGGAGGTGGTTCATTCAATAACCGCATCTACTGGAATGGCGATCTTGCTGACGACTATTACGATAAGTCTGTACTCGAGTATTGGGTAACGTCATCCAAGTCTTTCTCACGTATGAAGGTAAATGGAGGTAATTATACTATTGGAAACCTTAACAATTCAACAAAGTATAATCCTTGTGTTCTCGGTGACTTCCTTGGTGACTGGCGTGAGGAAATTATCAACTGGCAATCATCTGGTAGCAGCTATAGTCTTGTTATAAATGCTACAAGTTATGTCACAGATTACACACTTCCACACTTGATGGAAGACCTGAATTATCGTAGTCAGGTGGTGAACCAAAACTGTTGTTACAATCAGCCACCACATTTGAGTTTCGACCCTATCGTAGAGAAGACTTATAAGCGCACTCTTGTTCAGGTAGACGCAAATTCAGATATTGACAACGCTGGAACAAAACTCGGTAAGTATTGGGATTGCTTCTTTACTACCTATCCAGTAGCTCTTCCTGTAGGAATAACAGCATGGTCAGTAACAGGCCGAGATGCAAATACCGACACTTTGAGACTTACGAAGATTAGTGGTAAGTATATCCCAGCTAATTGTGGTATAATTTACAATTCACAGAATGCAGAAGTTTCGTTCCGACCAACAGCAAGTTCTACGTCAAGTGTAAATACAACTTATATTCGTGGTGCTTATTGTGATTCAATTATCTCATGTGACGAAAGTGCTTATTACTATGAGTTCAAGAATGGTGATAAGGGACTCGGATTCTATAAGGCTGACGGTGTGAATGTGAAGGGTAGGAATGGCTTCCTCAGAATAGCAGCCACATCTTCGTTCACTCCTGCCGATGAATATATCCTGGGATGGAACCTCAATCCAACACTTCCAACATCAATAACTGATGTAAATGAAACGTGTGGTGAGGATGACGGCTATTACACTCTTCAGGGAGTCAAAATTGATAAGCCTGTCAAGTCCGGAACCTATATTAAGGATGGAAAGAAAATTCTTGTTAAATAAATATGATAAAAGATAATACCAATGAAAGTCTCCTCTCAGTAGGAGACTTTCTGCTTGATGTTCATACTCACACTATAGTTAGCGGTCATGCTTTCTGTACGTTGAATGAGATGGTTGTTGAGGCTCAGCGTAAGGGCCTCAAGGTTTATGGCATTACAGAACATGGACCGATGATTCCTGGTACTTGCGACCCGTTGTATTTTCGCAACATGTATATTGTGCCTCGCCAATATGGGGATATGCAGCTTTTGATGGGAGCAGAACTTAATATCCTTGACTACGAGGGAAATCTTGACATTACGGACGATGTCTATTGGCGATGCTTCGATCATGTTATTGCCGGTCTTCATCAGTTGTGTTATGATGATGGCAATAGAAGTCAGAATACATCGGCTTTGATTGGTGCTATTGAAAATCCTCATGTTAATATCATTTCGCATCCTTGCGATGGAACGGCCTCTGACTTTGATATTGAGGCTGTGGTACTTGCTGCAAAACGTACAGGAACGCTTTTGGAGTTGAATAATTCTTCACTTAATCCTTATCGAGGGAAAAAACTGGCGCGTCCATATTTCTCTAAAATGCTTGAATTATGTAGAAAGTATGACAACCCGATAATCGTTAGTAGTGATGCGCATCACACAAGTCAGTTGGCAGACTTTTCATTTGCTCTCGAACTGCTTCACGAGACTTGTTTTCCAAAGGAGTTGATTGTGAATACTGACGTTGAAAAGTTTCTACAGATAATTAAGCATTAAAGTGTGAAATAAATGCTTCAGGAATGTTTGTATCATAATGTCAAAGAACGATGACGTCCTAAATGCTTGGTTGAAAAGTCAAGTTTTCGTTGACGGATGTCTATGCACGCAGACGTCAGGGTATAGTTATTTACCCCAGTTCCTTCGGCAACGCTTCGTATTACCTTCGTATTGGCTTCGAATCAGTTTTATGAAGTTTATGCTTCTAGAACACGGCGGCAAATATACGACATGGGTAATCGGAAAATATGCTTTTTGATGCTTTTCGATGCTTTTCGATACTTTTCGATGCTTTTTGATACTTTTCGATGCTTTTGTTTAAATGGAAAAGAGGCTGTGTCAAAATAAAAAAATACGAACTTTGCTTACGATTATTGAGCAAAAATGATGTTTTTCTTATTTTTTATTAGATAATGGATAAAAAAATACATATTTTTATAAGTTGTTTTAATAAAAATATCTATATTTGCAACATCAAAATACCAAATGATAAAAAAGAGTAAAGATATATGTTAATTATTAGCAGCATTCTACTAGCAGTCATTATTAGACTATTGGTCGTCAAGAAATGTTCTTGTCGTAAGAAAGTATGTGCTTACAATTAACGATATATTGATATGTATGTATAAAGCCTTTCTTACGAATGTGAGGGAGGTTTTTTTTGGTTATGTAAAAAAATAAAAAAAATATCATAGATTATGAAACATCCATTACGCAGCGCTGTCTGCACAGAAGGTCGCCGTATGGCTGGAGCTCGTGCTCTTTGGGTAGCTAACGGCATGAAGAGAGAGCAGTTTGGTAAACCTATAATTGCCATTGTAAATTCATTCACTCAGTTTGTACCTGGTCACACTCATCTTCATGAGATTGGTCAGATTGTCAAGGCTGAAATAGAAAAGCTGGGTTGCTATGCAGCTGAGTTCAATACTATTGCTGTGGATGACGGTATTGCAATGGGACACGACGGTATGCTATACTCACTTCCTTCACGCGATATTATTGCAGACTCTGTGGAGTATATGGTTAATGCTCATAAGGCTGATGCTATGGTTTGTATTTCAAACTGTGACAAGGTGACTCCAGGTATGCTCATGGCTGCTATGCGTCTTAACATTCCTGCTGTATTCGTGTCAGGTGGTCCTATGGAAAGCCACAAGCTGAACGGAGAGAATGCAGACCTTATTACAGCTATGATTAAGGGAGGTGACCCTACTGTTAGCGAGGAAGAACTTGCTAAGGTGGAGAGCATGGCTTGTCCTGGTTGTGGTGCTTGCTCTGGTATGTTTACAGCTAATTCTATGAACTCACTTACTGAGGCACTCGGTCTTTCACTACCAGGTAACGGTTCTATACTTGCTACTCACGTCAATCGTATCCAGCTCTTTAAGGATGCTGCAAAGATTATCGTGAAGAACGCCTTCGCTTATTATCAGGATGGAGACGAAAGTGTGCTCCCACGTTCTATAGCATCTCGTCAGGCTTTCATGAATGCCATGACTCTTGATATTGCTATGGGTGCATCTACTAATACTGTGCTCCACCTCCTTGCTGTTGCTCAGGAGGCAGAGGTAGACTTCAAGATGTCTGACATCGACGCTCTCAGCCGTAAGGTGCCATTCCTCTGTAAGCTCGCTCCAAACTGGCAGAAATATTCTATTCAGGAGGAGAATCGTGCTGGAGGTATTCTCGGAATCCTTGGTGAGTTGGCAAAGGGTAATCTACTTGACTTAACTGTTAAGCGTGTGAATGGTGCAACACTTGGCGAGGATATCAAGAAGTACAGCATTACAGGCGATACTATCGACCCAGAGGCTGACCGTATCTATCATTCAGCTCCAGGTGGCAAGTTCTCTAACGTTATGGGTTCACAGGACACACGTTGGGAGTCACTCGATACTGACCGTGAGAACGGATGTATTCGTGATATCGAACATGCTTATACAAAGGACGGCGGTTTGGCTGTTCTCTTCGGAAATATTGCTCAGGACGGATGTGTCGTTAAGACTGCAGGTGTGGCTCCAGAACTCTGGCACTTCGAAGGTCCAGCAGTTGTGTTCGACTCTCAGGATGATGCCTGTGAGGGAATCCTTGGCGGAAAGGTTAAGAAGGGCGACTGCGTAGTTATTACACATGAAGGTCCTAAGGGCGGTCCTGGTATGCAGGAAATGCTCTATCCAACATCATATATTAAGTCTATGCACATGGGTAAGGAATGCGCCCTCATTACTGACGGACGTTTCTCAGGAGGAACATCAGGACTTTCTATCGGTCACATCTCTCCAGAGGCTGCTTCAGGTGGTAACATTGGAAAGATTAAGGATGGCGACATTATCGTTATTGATATTCCAAGTCGTTCTATTAATGTCAAACTTACAGATGAGGAACTTGCAGCACGTCCACAGCAGCCACTCAAGCGCAACCGTGTAGTGTCAAAGGCTCTGCGTGCGTATGCTCAGTCTGTGGCAAGTGCAGACAAGGGTGGTGTGCGTATCATCGACTAAAACGAGAGAGAGGATAGTGAAGGACTTAATCTAAATCGCTTGTAAAATTATGGAAAAAATAACAGGTGCAGAGGCTATGATGAGAGCCTTGGAGAATGAGGGAGTTGATATACTCTTCGGATATCCGGGCGGAGCTATCATGCCGACATACGATGCACTCTATGATCATAAGGAAACATTACACCATGTCCTCGTTCGTCATGAACAGGGCGCTGTACATGCCGCTCAGGGCTATGCACGTGTTAGCGGTAAAGTAGGATGTGCCATCGTGACTTCGGGTCCGGGTGCAACAAATACCGTAACTGGTATTGCCGATGCTATGGCAGACTCAACACCATTGGTCGTTATCTGTGGACAGGTTGGTGTTGCTATGCTTGGAACAGATGCTTTTCAGGAGGTTGACGTCGTTGGCGTTACTTCTCCTGCTTCAAAGTGGAGCTATCAGATACGTAGAGCTGAAGATGTGGCTTGGGCTGTAAGCCGAGCTTTCTATATAGCAAAGAGTGGACGTCCAGGTCCTGTTGTGCTTGACTTTGCTAAGAATGCGCAGACAGGTATGGTGGATTATCAGCCAGCTAAGGTTGACTTCATTCGTTCTTACGATCCATATCCACAGTTGAATATGGACAATATCAAGCAGGCTGCTAAGATGATTAATGACAGCGTGAAGCCTTTCGCGCTCATTGGTCAAGGCGTAGAAATTGGTGGAGCACGTAAGGAGGTGGAGGCTTTCCTCGAGAAGGCACAGATTCCGTTCGGTTCAACTCTTCTTGGACTTTCAGCTTTACCAACAGAGCATCCGCTCAATATGGGTATGCTCGGAATGCACGGTAATCTTGGTCCTAATGTGATGACTAACCAGTGTGATTTGCTCATTGCCATTGGTATGCGCTTCGACGACCGTGTGACAGGTAAGCTTTCTACTTACGCTAAGCAGGCTAAGGTCATTCATTTCGATATTGACGCTGCTGAGTTCAATAAGAATGTGCATGTCGATCTTGCTGTTCATGGAGATTGTAAGGAATCTATTCCAGCCGTAACAGAACTCCTTGATGAGGCTAAGCATGATAGTTGGATTTCTGGATTCAAACCATACGCAGAAAAGGAATTTAATAAGGTTATCGACAAGGCCATTAATCCTAAGGACGGACCTCTGCTCATGGGCGAGGTGGTCAGAAAGGTTAGCGAGGCTTCAAATAATGAGGCGGTACTCGTTACTGATGTCGGTCAGAACCAGATGTTCGGATGCCGATACTTCAAGTACACTAAGCCACGTTCGGTCATTACTTCTGGTGGTATCGGTACTATGGGATTCGGACTTCCTGCAGCCATAGGAGCAACATTCGGAGCACCTGACCGTACAGTATGTATGTTCTGTGGAGATGGTGGACTGCAAATGACAATTCAGGAGTTTGGAACCATAATGGAGCAGGGAGCGCCAGTAAAGATTATTCTTCTTAACAATAATTTCTTGGGTAATGTTCGCCAGTGGCAGGCTATGTTCTTCAACCACCGTT
This sequence comes from Bacteroidaceae bacterium, assembly GCA_024695315.1. Classification (GTDB taxonomy): domain Bacteria; phylum Bacteroidota; class Bacteroidia; order Bacteroidales; family Bacteroidaceae; genus Minthosoma. The sequence continues at coordinate 2,095 of JAILIJ010000186.1, read as the reverse complement.
ATTCATTCACCCCAATGGCTAACCCAGACTATGAACTTATTGCCAAGGCATACAACATCCCTGCAAAGACAGTCGTTGAGCGCAAAGACCTCGACAAGGCCATAGCAGAAATGCTCAGCACTCCTGGTCCTTATCTACTTCAGTGTGCTATCAAGGAAGTGGACAATGTGCTCCCTATGACTCCTCCTGGAGCCGATGTGGATAATATGCTTTTGGAAATATAATGGCAACAAAATCTTTTGGAGGTCAGTGTGGCGACTGCACTACTTGTGGTAAGTGTGATAAAGCCCTGCAGCGCAGCAAGCCGCCAGTACAACAACAAATAAAAGAAACAATGAAAGAAATGGAACAGGAAAATTCCACAAAACTCTATACGTTCATCATATATTCGGAGAACGTGCCAGGTTTGCTCTCGCAGATAACGGCCGTTTTTACGCGTAGACAGGTAAATATCGAGTCTCTTAATGTTTGTGCTTCCAGTACTCCTGGTGCTCATAAGTACACCATCACTTGTTTCTGTGACGAGACAATGGCAAAGATGGTTGTTGCTCAGGTGGAAAAGCGTATCGACGTGCTCCAGGCTCATTATTTTACAGATGACGATATCTTTATCAACGAGACTTGTCTGTTGAAGGTTAGTACACCAGTTATGCTGGCTAATAAGGATGTAAGCAAACTGATACGTTTCCATGGCGCACATGTCGTAGAGGTCAACCCTACGTATGCTATTGTGGAGAAGACTGGTATTACCGACGAAATACTTCATCTCTATGAATCCTTGTCTAAACTGGATTGTGTGCTTCAGTTTGTCCGCTCTGGACGAATAGCAATCACCAAGTCTTTTACTGAGCACTTGGATGCTTATTTGGCCGAGCGCGAGAAGAGAAGACAGGAAAAATAGGGGTTTTCATTTAAAAATGATTAAATATGAGCTCAAACAGTAATAAATTAGTAATAATGCATCGTTTTTGCTGTTTTTTTATTACCTTTGCGGCCGTATTTGTAACAGATATTATTAATTCACTAAATAAAAAGTAAATCAAATGGCAAAAATGAATTTTGGTGGCGTTATCGAAGAGGTAATGACACGTGAGGAATTCCCACTCGAGAAAGCTCGTGAGATTCTTAAGGACGAGACTATCGCAGTTATCGGTTATGGTGTTCAGGGTCCTGGTCAGGCTTGTAACCTTCGTGACAACGGTTTCAATGTAATCGTTGGTCAGCGTCAGGGCAAGACTTTTGAAAAGGCTATCGCTGACGGATGGAAGCCAGGCGAGACTCTCTTCTCTATCGAGGAGGCTGCTCAGAAGGGTACAATCATCATGTGTCTTCTTTCTGACGCTGCTGTAATGTCAGTATGGCCAACACTTAAGCAGTATCTTACTCCAGGTAAGGCTCTTTATTTCTCACACGGTTTTGCTATTACTTGGAACGACCGCACTGGTTGTGTTCCACAGAAGGACATCGACGTTATCATGGTTGCTCCTAAGGGTTCTGGTACATCACTCCGTACTATGTTCCTTGAGGGACGTGGACTTAACTCATCATACGCTGTTTATCAGGATGCAACAGGTAAGGCTCTTGACCGTACTCTCGCTCTTGGTATCGGTATCGGTTCTGGTTACCTCTTTGAGACTACTTTCCAGCGTGAGGCTACTTCTGACCTTACTGGTGAGCGCGGTTCTCTTATGGGTGCTATCCAGGGTCTTCTCCTCGCTCAGTATGAGGTGCTTCGTGAGAACGGTCACACTCCATCTGAGGCTTTCAATGAGACAGTTGAAGAGCTCACTCAGTCACTTATGCCACTCTTCGCTCAGAAGGGTATGGACTGGATGTACGCTAACTGCTCTACAACAGCTCAGCGTGGTGCACTCGACTGGATGGGTCCTTTCCACGACGCTATCAAGCCTGTTGTTCAGAAGCTCTATCAGTCTGTTAAGTCTGGTAACGAGGCTCAGATCTCTATCGACGCAAACTCTAAGCCTGACTACCGTGTAGGTCTTGAGAAGGAGCTTGCTGCTCTCCACGAGTCTGAGATGTGGCGTACTGCTGAGGTTGTTCGTCAGCTCCGTCCAGAGAACAACTAATCTCATCG
>JAILIJ010000367.1 GCA_024695315.1 Bacteroidaceae bacterium | reverse complement strand
ATTGTGTTATTACTTACTATGTAACTATACTCCTAAAATATTCCGTGACTAAGTCCGTGATATAGTCAACTCAAGGCTATATCACGGACTTAGTCGGTATAGTCACGTATAGCCTTGAATAGTATTAACCCATTAGCAGAATAAAACAGACAAAAATGCAGTATAAAATGTTTTTTTCTTTTGCTTTGAATGTTCAAAGCAAGATATTGTTAGTGTTTCTATTTATTGCGTGCTCATATCAAGTGTTTGCACAATCTTTGTCATGTACAAAGGAAGAGAAAAAGGTGCTTCTTGAACATGAATCTGAATTGAAGTCATTTGTGGATGTTGTGAGCGTGGATGCTTTTATGGCTTTAAGGATAAAGTACCATGTGAGGCTAAATGACTTTACTCAATTGATGAGACTATTGCAAGATAGGGAATACAGAAAGTTTGCACACAATTATATTGATGTGATGCCAAGGCAGCGTGTTATTGAGAAGATGAGAATTGATAGTATTTTTCAGGATTCTATTGATGCCTTGCTTATTCCTGAAAATCATAGTATATCTGGCAAGAATATAAGTATGGCTTTGAAGATGGCTGACAAACTTCAGATAAGTAGAAAGAAATACGCATTCCTTATGGACAAGGCAATAGGGTATGCTCGTATGAAACGAGAGAACCCTACTGTATCGTTTGCAAGTCGTGAAATGAAGGTTTTGAAGAAAGTCCTTGGTCGTAAGCAGATAGAAACGGTGCTTAATGAGAAAAATCGTTTAGATTCACACCTTAAATCGTATATGATATGGAACGACCTTGAAAAGGCAAAACTAACCGAGGAACTTGATAGTTCTGCTCAAATGTATTTAATGGAAAAGTATTTTTCACTTGATATGTTCTATCGTGACTATTTCGTTGATGATGAAGAGGCCATGAAGAACAATCTTGACGAACTGTATCGGTATCGACCTCGAGCCGTAAGAATGCATGATGCAATGATTACCCGTAAACGTGTTGATGCAGAAGCAAAAGAAGAAAAGAAAAAGAAGGTAAGTAATACGTATGCATGGTGACGTGTTGTTTAAATTAACCTATAACTAACAAATAATAAAAACAAACAATGAAGAAAAAACTACGTAAATGTCATGTGTTTGTCTTGATGCTGGCAATGACGCACCAGATGCCAGCTCAGGTAAACTATGATGACATGCGTCTTGCCGTAGATGTGTTGAAGGGTAAGGAAACGACACATGACAAGACATGGGCAGTGAATGTGCTCGAAGAATCGTTGGAAACAAAGCGTGATGCCTTCGCACTAAATGTGTTGGGCATTGCCTATCTCAACGGACTTGGTGTGGAACCTGATACGACTAAGGCGATTGCCTATATGGAGGAGTCAGGTGCAAATGGATTAGGAATGGCATATCACAATCTTGGAATGTACTATAAGTACCTTCCCCCTTCCAGGCAAGATTTTGTCAAAGCGTATGAATCTTTCCGCAAGGGTGCAAATGCTGGTTCTCCTATTTGCAGCTATGATGCAGGCTTCATGCTTTACAAGGGACTCGGATGTAAACAGAATTACACAGAGGCATTTGAGTTGTTCCGCAAGGCATCTGTGACAGATCATGCTCCATCTTTATTCATGCTTGGTCTCTGCTATCGTAACGGATATGGAGTATCACGTGACGAGGGTGCTGCAAGGTTTCTGCTTGAACGTTCTGCAAAATACGACTATCGTGATGCCATGGATGAACTGAACAAGGAGAAGTCTGAGAATGACCCTAATCGTCATTTCGTGAACATTGATGAAACGATGGAGATACCAGCAACTATGCCAGATATTGAACCATACGTGCCAGACAATACAGGTGCACTTGCAGGCAAGTATCAGGGTGTGCTTGTCACATACGACTGGAGTGGGCAGTATGTTATCTCGGAGCGTCCACTTACTGTTGATATGCGCGAGAAGGATGGACATCTCAGCGGACTATGGCTTCACGGCAATGATTCGGTTCTTTTCAATGCGGATGTAACGCCACAGGGAGAACTTAAGTTTGACAGTACTGAGGTGGTGTCCTATGACCGCTATGCTGTAGAAAAGAAGCAACTTTATCGTTTTGACAAGGCAGACATAAGTTATATGGATGAATACATCTCAGGTCAACTCCGTCTGTATTCTATGGAAGAGCTTGAGCCAGCACGTCCGATGTACTTGTGTCTAAGACGTTGTAACTATCCGATGGCAGATACCCAGAGTGGTGACAACAGTAAGATCTGGGCTTACCCTAACCCTTTCAAGAGTCAGATTACAGTCCGCTTTGAACTTGACGAACCATGTGCATCTACGAAGATTTGTCTTTACACTCGTTCAGGCGTGAACATGCAGAGTTACAACCTTGGCGCATTGGAAGCAGGAGAACATACATTTACGTTTACTCCGAACCTTACGGATGGTGTTTATGCGCTTCATGTAGTGGCAGGAGAACACGTTTATCAAACAATAATAATCCGTGAGCGTTAAAAAGATGAAGAAATTTTTGATATTTATGTTGCTATTTGTAAAGTTGCAAGTGGCAATCAAGGAGCATGGCATAATGTTGATACCGAATTCTCATGTTATGGCACAAAACATGTCTAAAGATCCAGACCCAATGGTGTATAAATGTTGGGAAATTGTAACTTTGTCAAAAGAAGTTTGGGGATTTATGTTGATAACAAGTCCTCTACCTTGTAATAGTGTTGTTGTGGAAGGAGAATACCCAAAAGAACCTGCACCAAAATATCCTGATGATCCTGATGATCCGGGAATCCCATATGGTCCAATTGGAGGGGGAGGTAGAACTCCAAATGCAGAGAGTACTACCCATACGCCTTCAAGAGCAGGTAACGGACATGGAGGTACCCCAAGTCAAACGTCAACTTCTTCAGGGAAACATAATGACGATAGCCATCAAATGGCTGAAATGATGGATGAACATGATATTTTTGATACGCCAATATTTTGTGAAGGTTCTGGAGGAGTTGAAGGGGGGACTCTTAAAGACACATCTCCGAAATACTTAGAAGACTTATTAGAAGACTTACAAAATAAAGAAATCAAAAAACTTTTGGATGATTTCCTTAAGTCTCAGAAAGAAACAGTGTATCCGGAAATGGAGAAGAATCTAATTGTGCAGCGAATTAATGAGTTAGTTGCAAATCCTTGGAAAATTACGCAAGGAGAAAATGGCACTTGTGGTGCCGCTGTTATCTGCAAATACTTGTTGGAAAAGCATCCTGTGACATTTGTGAAGGCTGTGCTTGGCATAATTCAAAATGGTAAATATTCTCCATGGGGGCTTACTGCCGATCCTGATTCGTATGGTTTTAGTGGTTTTGATGGAAGCAAGAGCATAGCCTTGGATCAGATTATTCAAGGAGCAATGGTGAATACTATGAATATGCTTTTCGATTATAATCCGGCGGAAGATGGCGAGAGTTTATATTCGTTTGTTTGGCCTGGTAGGTTGAGTGCTTTGTTGAATAAAATGGGGGTAAGTTTTGATTATTATTCCTATTGTAGTAAACATCCAAATTTGAAAGAACTTGATTATGATTCTTCTTTTGTGATTGGCTTAGCTAATATGAACACATCAACTCATGCCATATCTGAAGGCATTCCAACTCATTATTTTCAAATAACTGGTTTTAAAAATGGAGAGATGCATTTTTGGAGTTGGGGAATAGAAGATAACAATTCTCATACAACAAATCCGTCATTGTACAATATTTGGATACTAAAATGAAAGTTTATGAAAAAAGGATGTTTAATTATATTACTGATTTTTCTTGGAATAATCGGTATTTTTATTTATTCGTGTATTGTAACTACACCTACACATTATGTGATTACATCTGTTAATTGTCAAAGAGTGATTATTGATGATAGTCTTTTTGCCAATGAAAAGCTGTACAAGATTGAATTTGGTTTGGAATGTTGCAGTACAAAAAAAAGTTTTCTGGTGGGTGGCACTCCTTATTTCGGTGGGTGTGCAGACCCTATTTCAGAATGTATCATTGAGACAAAGTCTCGAAAGCAAATCCAAGACTTATTTGTTCCTTTGACACCAAAAGAATCAAAAGTGTGGTACTTGGAAAATGAATTTGAAAAAAGGTGCTTAATTTGTGACTATTGGCATGATGTTGATAGCATGATATGTGATGTGAATGTAAGTGGTTTTGTGATAAGCCAGGGGGGAATAAATGCTTATGGATTTGTATTTAAGATTAATTCAGACAGTGATGTTCCGAATCGTTTGATTCTTAAGTTTAAGGATCATGCCATTGATTGCAATGTGAATAATCATCCAATTTGCTACAAGTTGGACAAGAAAAAATGGTAATTACTTGTAAGTCTTAGCTCCACTTCCTCTGCCATACACCATGCATACGGCAGAGAAGTGGAATTTGAAATGCATATAAACTTTTGATAGGGCAGCTACAGCAATGTGGCTGCTCTATTTGTGACTATCCAAGTGACTCGAATTGTTAACTTTTCATTTTTCACTCTTCACTCGCGCCTTGCGCGCTGTTGTCCGTTGTTGTCGTTATTCTCTAATTCCGTGGTTCGCATTTTTAAGAAACTTCTTGATTTTTATTGCGCTTGGCGCACTGTTTTTTGTAAAGACAACTATAACAACCGGGACAACTTTTAAATCTCAACAACACGTTGAGATTTCATAAAAGACGACTTGCCAGTCTCTTTCCCACGCAGGATAATCGTCAGTTGTACAGTTTCGAGCAGGCAGACATCAATTTCACGGATGATTACATAGTCGTTTCTTAATAAGACTACAAATGATTGTTATATAGTAAAATATGTCACAAATCAGTTTGATAAATCTGCAAGTTTTTGTATCTTTGTGGTATAAAACT
>JAILIJ010000182.1 GCA_024695315.1 Bacteroidaceae bacterium | reverse complement strand
ATGAAATATTCTGCCGACTGCACTTCATAATCGGCATCCATCTTAGCATGGAAACGTGTTAGAGCAGAAGGTTGGAATCCAGCCTTTATAGCATATTCCTCTACCGTGTCCTTGTATTTGCTATTATATTTCTCGACAAACGATTTCCAACGACTGAGAGACGCTTCTTGCTCTGTTTTAGGGCGTATGAAAGTGGCATATTTACTTTGAACGCCAGCCTCTCTTAATGCGACCTGACAGTCAAGGTCGTTCTCCAAAGCCTCATCATAGGATTTTCCTGAAGAAAAAAGGAAAGTCTCGGAAATGCTCTTCAGCGAATCTATATCTGTAGATAAATTCTGGAAATACCTGGCATCCAAACGATGTTGATCTGACATATAATTCAGATTCGACATATTCGTATCAAATTGTACTCCTGGAGCAAACCATCCAAACACTAATGTGAGAACTATGATTGCTCCTACAATCCACCTATTCTTTTCAAATTTGATGTCGGCCAAACGACCAAAAATCAATGTTTCCTCAGATGTCTTTGCGTCAGACTTAACACAATGAGGCAAATAGAGAAGTACAAAAATAATTGTTCCGACAAGTAAGAAAGATGCAAAGAGTCCGAGGTCGCGTAAGGCAGATGACTGAGACGGCACAAGAGCAAGGAAAGCACCTACGGTCGTGATATTACCGACTAACAGCGGTTTGACGATATCAGAAAGTGCTGCACGCACATTAGGTTGATGTCGAAGATGTGCAACAAGATGAAGTGGATAGTTGACGGCAATACCAATGATAATACTTAGTATGCCTATCACGATTATGGATATCTGGTCACGGAAAACTGCCATCGCACCAAGGGCAAAGAGCCATCCCCATCCTATCGAAAGAGCTATGAACAATAAGTTGCGATATGTTCGGAAAGAATAGAACAGAATAGCCAGGATGAGGACTACAGATAATGTGACGGCCAACATGGAGTCATGCTTTATCTGTGTGGCATTGTCAACAGCTATTGCAGGACCGCCAAACGTGTGTATATTCACATCTGGACAGAGTGAACGGACATCAGAAATAGTACTATCTATGAGACTCAATAATTGCCCGTTGCTACTCGTTTCACTTCCTCCAAATGGTGAATTTATGGTGACAAGTGCTCGGCTCATATCTGGCGTGAATATACGTCCATCATACATCTCAAAACTATGCTCTACCATTGCTCCACGCATTCTTTCAAATACTGGTGCATAAAGATTAAGAGGGTCGTTGGCTATGCCCTCAACAATCATTGAGGAAATTGGGAACATGAGTTGTTCGCGGTCAGAGATAAGCCGCAGGCTCACATAGTCGGTATTTTCCAACAGGCTATCCATACGAGTGTAGTCTGCATCTGTCAAAAAATACGGTATGTTATCATATACAAAACGACGCACCTCGGTCATCTGTTCAGCATCTACAGAAGAGAACATTTCGCTACACCATCCAAGGCTGTCTCGTAGCGCAAGACACTCCTCAAAAAGGTCTATTGCCTCGCAGGTCTTGTCGGCATCATCTGGACTATCAAATATCACTATCAACTTATTGGCGCCAGAGACATTCTGATAGATAGACATATATTGTTTCTCGTCTTCATTAAGTGGCAAGAAATCCGTTATGTCTTCCTTATATGACAATCCGACAATAAGGGACACTAATAGTAACGTCACCGCAATAAGTGACGACCATAGCACCATACGGTGTGTCCTAAAATAGTCATATATTCGTATTACCATTGATTTATCCATTTAATAAATTCTGACATCCATGCCCTACATTCTTCACTTCCCTTTGTATCTGATGCTCCAAAACCATGTCCACCGGTCTTATATTGTATATATTTATGTGGGATATTCTTTGCTGTCAGCGCAGAATCGAGGAGTTCAGAATTCTGATATTTCACGACAGGATCATCCTTGCAATTTACGAGGAATACAGGTGGGCAGTCATTTGGTACATGTTTCTCCAATGATAGCGAATCGCGGAGCTTACGGCTGAACTTTCTATATTCACCAAGTAAGGCTCGCCGAGAACGTTTATGAGTCACTTTCTCAGACATAGTAACAACTGGATATATAGGTGCCACAAAATCTGGCCGCAGAGACACAGTAGGAACGATGCCCTTAGGTTGAAGAAAATTTGTATGAAAGAACTCTGCACCACTCATCACAAGATGACCACCTGCAGAGAATCCCATTGCACCAACCTTCGTGGGATTGACTTTGTATTTTTCCGCATTCTCACGCACATACTGAATAGCACGTTGGAAATCCCGTATCATATCTGGATGACGATGGCCACCAAACAAAGCTCGTGAGTGTGAGGCATACTGAAATTTTCCTTGAACACGATAGTTTAGAACAAAAGCTGCTATGCCATTGCGCTGGAGCCAACGGGCTACGTCTGCGCCCTCTGTGGTGTAGTCGTGCCAACAATAGCTTCCACCAGGACAAACGATGACTGCCGTAGATGGTGCGACAGACTGTTCAGGAAGATATATCTCCAAAGTAACACTTGGAGCATGTACTTCTGTGCCCTTCCATATCTTCACCTTTTCCTGAGCAAGTATCAGGAGAGAGAAAGAAAGTGATATAATGGTAACGCAAAGTCTTTTAGTCCCTAATTTCATTTAACTTATTAAGTATATATTCATTTCCTAATATTGCTTCCGAGGTACGTATTGATGTCAACGGCACTCCGCAGAAGCCATGTAGATTGACATTCTGACCTGTTAAGAATAGATTGGAGATCTTTGTCCTTACGGATAACATAGAAATCTGCAGTTGTTTGTAATCTTTGGCATATCCACACATGGCCCCATTCTTCACACCATAATAGTCACGTATAGTCAGCGGTGAGGCTGTATTGACTTGTTCTATTTTATCTCTGAAAGACGGAAAAATCTCTTCCATCCTATCAAGAACTTTCTTCGCACATTCTTCTTTCCACACTTTATATTCTATCGGTCTATGTCCTAAATAAGAGTTTTCCCATATCTCGACACATGCCCAACGCATAGGAACAGTAATAATCATCTTATTAGTATATTTCCCTTGTCGAGTAACTGGCGGTGTCATATACAAAAATCCTAACGGCCAAGAATCATTATCATCGGCAAGAGACCACGCCTTATCATAGTCGGATATATAAAAACCGGTATGGTTAATGTATTCAAATACATTTGGCTTGAATTTAATATTTATGGTAAACGCAGAATATGTGTTGCCTAAATCATTTAGTCTGTTGCGATAAAGCTTTGGCAAGGCTTTTGGATCTTCAAAGAGATTTAGCAATGTACATGGATGGATGTCTGACACATAAGTGTCTGCGACAAGACGTATTCCACTTTTCGTTGTCACACCCGTAATCTTATGGTCTTCAGTCTGGATACTGGCCACTCCATCACTTTTTATTATCTGTCCACCATTCTTCTTTATGACATCAGCCAACAGGTCGGCAAATTTATCACTTCCATCAACAAAACGTGTAGGTCCACCCAAATACAATACCGACAATACAGCATGTACAAAAGCGGGGGTTATATCACTTTCCCCAGAATATAGCATATTGATATATGCCAAAACACCACGGAGTTTCTCATCGCTAATATACTTAGCAATAAAAGCGTCGGCAGAAAGGAAAAAATCCGTACTATGCTCAATAAATGAGGATGCAGACCTTAAATAGAAAAGTGGCATCTCATCCACTATCTTAAACATCGCATCTACATATCTCTTGAGCGATTCCCGCTGATTAGGGAAATAACCCGAAAGTGAATCTACAAACCCCTCACGTCCTCGGGCAACATTGTATATTTTTCTATCACAGGCCACATAAATACTATCCGTACAATCATCATCCACATCATACAGTTTCATGCCATCACTTACCCCAAGATAATCGCATATACGCCTTATATTATTACCTTTGTGCATACCAGCTATAACATGCATGCCTGTGTCGTAGGTTTCGCCAAAGCGTTCGAAGGTCTGAAGACCACCACCTATGGTTGTGTTCTTCTCTATGATGGTTACAGTCTTGCCTTCTTTAGCAAGTATCGCACCTGTAAATAGTCCACCAAGTCCTCCACCTATGATTATTACGTTCAAGTTTTATATAGTTTTTTTAATAGATTTTTATCCTTAACTTTTCAATATACCACTTTCTGAACCAGGAAGCCACTTCCTTAGGCGTTCCCACACGAGAGTATGTATCAAAATCTATTCTTTTTCCAATCTCCAGGAGAACACTTCCCGAATGAACAAGTTTGCTTTTTTTAGGCATAACTTGTCCAGCTCCATATACGACAAGTGGCAGTATATCAAGTTTCAATTGTTCAGCAATATAAAATGCTCCCTTATGAAAACGTTGGATTCTCATATCCTCGGAACGCGTCGACTCTGGATATATTGCTATACTATAGCCTCGGCGCACCAGATCAGTCAAATTTGGCATTATCTTTTCTATACCATCCGATACCGGATAATATTCTGCATGACGGATGACACTTCCAAAAAATGGACTATTCCATACCCAATCATTGGTGAGCACAACCAGCTTCTCGGTCTGAGAAAGCAGTATCATAAGATCTAAATAGGACTGATGGTTACTTATTATTAACGCTGGTTTAGTAAAATCTTCTCCTCCGTCATTCTCCACACTATATTTCACCCCAGGAATACCAATAAATTTCATTATGAAAACTGCTGACTTATGGATGATAGACCTCACTCCGGACGATTTATCATCATCTTTTCTATGGAGAATAAGTTGCAGCCATGCAATCGGTTTCATTACCAAAAGCGATACCACACAAAACCAAAAAGCACAATGGAACGTTCGAAAAGTTGTGGCCAAGAAACGAAATATGGCAAGTGGCAGTCCATAAACGATAGCCAGAACGCAAAGGCAGGTATTCAGGATGGATATACGTGTGAAATCCAATCCTGGACGAAAATGAGAAACACGCTCCTCACGAGGAGGATAAAACACATTGACTGGTTCTGAGATGAGTTTTACCCCATGCCATGAAGAAAATACCAAGAGTTCCAGTTCTGCCTCATATCTGGATGTTAAAAAAGATAGACCTCTCAGTTTCTTTAACGGATAAAGCCTATATCCCGTTTGAGTATCCCCAAGATAATGTCCAGTCTGTACACAGAACCAAAAATTACTAAATGAATTGGCGAATTTGCTGCCTTTTGAGCGTTCCATATTCTCCAATCCCTTACGCTGTCCAACAATCAAAGCCTCTGGATGTTTTATGTTTGCCTCCAAAAGTACAGGTATATCTTCAGGATAATGCTGACCGTCAGCATCAAGAGTTATAGCATAGGAAAAGCCCATTTCTAAAGCCTTACTGAATCCTCTCTTCAAAGCAGTTCCTTTGCCTTCATTACGTTCATAGGAAACGATTTGTATGCCTTCTATATCTTTAATAAGACTTAATGTGTCATCGGTACATCCGTCACAAACAACGATAACGTCATCGCATTGCAACAAAGTACGCTGAACAACATCGACAATGGTTCCCGCATTATTATACGTAGGGATAATAACACAGATGCCACGCCCATGTAGTAAACGCCTCTGTTCCTGATTTGATATTATGTCTATTGTCTGTTTTGGCATTGTAGTGATAACTTTGCGTAAACAATTTCCTCGGAAAATACTGTTGCCTGAACTTTGTACTGGTCTTCTCTAATTTCCTTAACTACTAAATCACAAGAGATAGTTTTAACGTCCTCTGGTGAGATAACAGATAGAAACTTAACGTTTTTTATTTCTTTCAGAAATAGTTCCTGATTAAGAACGTCCCCAGCAAGCTCAGTTACAATCTGTATGATACACACACCTGGAGTAATCGGTTGTCCTGGGAAATGTGCCTTATATATCGAATGGTCTGCATTGAGAGTTAATCCATAACGCACGCCATTTTCTGTTTTTTCAGATTCTTTTATCTTAAATAAATCGTCTCGTAATTTCATATCTATTAATAGGACATAAAAAATGCTGAGCCTTCGAGCATCCTTTGTTCATCTATCGCTCCGATTCCATTAACGGACTGAAAGTGTATGTCAAATGCAGTTTTCTATTTTCATATCTATCGCCCCCACTCTGCATCTGATGTATCACCTCACGTAAGTCACGTTTCAGAACCCTCTTCACATACCACCTATTCATCTTACCTATCACGGATAATATCTTGACTTTGTCCTTTTTCACATTATACGTGAAAGACAGAGCAGACACCCCAAACTCATTAACCACACTTGCCTTCAGTATGTCTCCATCGTTTACAATGATACATATACCGCTGACATAGGCCTTTTTGAAATCAATTTGCATGGCATATCTTGCTCGCTCGCCTTCAGACGCAGGAAAGATATTTTGGGCCATTGACGAGCGAAATGATACGCAAAGCAGTATCAGTAATAGAATCCTATTGAATACTGAAGATAGAAGCATTGATTTTCTTATTAGTCTGTATATTCTGTAATTCTATAATTGTTGTGTCACCACTCTTCTCATACATCTCAACCATAACTGTTACGTTTCTTGTCCTATCAAAATGAAGAATAATCTTTGAAAACATCTGTTTCATATCTTTTTTCTGTGGCAACAAGGTTATTATGTACTCACTGGCAGTTGTCTTCACCGATGTTTTGAACTGTTTGGCATCAGTTAGGCACTTTCCCACAAGACTATTCATCATGATATTTGCTATATCCTTGAACATCCTATTTTGATTGACATCTATTATATCACTGCGATTATTCTTCTTGAGCAATACTTTAGAGTCGTTTAACACAAAGGTATAGCTATATGGTGAAGTGTATTCCCAACGTAATTTATTATTCTGCTGATAATACATGGTTCCTTTTGAAACCATTTTCTCTCCTAAAAGAGTTATTGTCTTCGTCTGCACAAAATCTGCCTGCAAGGTTTTCAGTGCAGCGGTAGCATTGCATATTATTTTTATGCTCTCCTCTTTTGGTGTATTCTGCGCCTTTACCATCAAAGGTAAAAATAGCAGTAGTATATAAACAATTCTTTTCATTTTGCTATTAGTACACATCCTCCCATAATAAGTAAAACACCTATCCATTTTACGATATCAACGGTCTCATGAAAAAAAATCATGGCAGCTATCATACCAAAAACGTAGCTCAGAGAAACCATTGGATAGGCCATACTAAATGGGAAATGTTTTATTATATATAACCACAATACAGTCCCGGCGGCATAACAAATACCACATGCGGCAAATTGCCAATTCAGCAGTACGGACTTCCAAAAAGTCCAGTTCCACCCAAATGGCTCCATTCTGTTCAAAGCGAATTTAAGGAATACCTGTCCTCCTGCAAGCAGAATACTTTGAACCACAGAAATAGGAAGTAATTGCAGTATCATAGTTCTTTTTAAGTTCGTAAATAAATATGACCTCAAGGGCGTCAAAAACTAAACATTAGAGATAGAAAAAATATTTTCAGCTCTTAATCCTATCAGTCTTCTTTCTTTTTCAGCACTATACTCTTAGAATATATCATTGGCGTAGGCTCATCTCCAAGGCGTGTTTGAAAGTCTCTAAAAGTTTGAGTCGATTCATCATGCACCCCCACAAGTACAGTACGAGCTTGTCCAGTACGAATGAGTCGTTCGGCATCCTTAAGAGCCCAATCATAAGAAATCATGCCCTGAGTGTAAGTCACATTATATCCATGACATTTAGTACGAATAGCTATCGAACTACCAATGGTATTATGAGTGCTCTGCATAAAAAGTGTAGGTTTGAGAAGCGACTCACCATTGACACACATATCCTCAAGAAACTTTTCGCTGGTCTCAAGCATACCAAAAGCCGTTGCCGTTATTATCGCATCAGGACATTCGACACCCGCATCACGAAGCGCCTTCATAGAAGTTATTGTTGCGGCTTTCATCAGTTTTCCCATACGACGTGCCTCTGCAACAGATATAAATTCCTTATAGTCCTTCAACTGTTCCTCATCATCTATCACGACTGAGGAAGCTATTTCATAGTCATACTCGGTTTTCTCACTCTCGCATACTGACAAAGATTTACTACTTATGACAATAGAAGAGTCATTTCCTCCAAAACCGAACGAATTGCAAAGCACATTATTTAGGGTAGCGTCCTCAACACCCAACGTAGGAATGATACCATCAGCCATTGGGTTTTCCCATCCCAGATTACCTGGCACAAAATTATTATGCATGGCAATAAGACAAATCACAGCTTCTATAGATCCTGAAGCCGATGTAGTATGTCCTGTGTAAGCCTTGGTACTTGACACAAGCGGCATTTTTTCTCCAAACACTCGTTTCAAAGATACCGACTCACTTTGATCATTATTCTGCGTTCCCGTACCATGAGCATTCACATAGTCTATATCTTTAGGCTCAAGGGAAGCCATTGCCAAAGCTTTGGTCATAGCCAAATACGCTCCCTCACCATTCTCTGATGAGGCTGTCTGGTGAAAAGCATCACAAGCATTTCCGTAACCTGTGATATATCCCTGAATATTTTGCTTTTCTTTCTTGGCATCATCAGCACGTTGCAATACCAAATATGCAGCACCCTCGCCGAGGTTAATGCCTGACCTGGTCGCATCAAAAGGACGACAACGCTCATGGTCAAGAATCATAAGAGTATTGAAGCCATTAAGATGGAACTTTGACAAAGCTTCTGTACCACCAGCTATGACAATATCTGTCTCGCCACTCTTCAGCATCTCAGAACCAATGATAATAGCATTTAGGGCAGAAGAACATGCAGTAGAAATGGTGCATACATTAGGTTTGTAGAATCCAAGAATATCTACAATAGCGTCAGAAGAGCTACCGCAATCATGAGAATTTAGAGCTCTCAGATGTCTATCATCGGACTTCATCTGGGTATAATATTTTTCTGTGATGTCCATTCCACCCACTGTAGTACCAGAAATGAAGGTAATCTTTTTATGGCCTCTGACATTAAGTTTACCATTGCTATCAATAGCCTCCTTTACCGCCAAAGCCCCCATAAGAGTAGTTCTACTCAGATATTCATAATCATCTATATCAAGCAATTTTGCCATTTCCTGGTTCGATAGCTTGACCTCACCAACAGGCAATTCTTTATGTTCTGACTCAAGGTACTTCATATTAGTAATGCCAGAGATGCCCTGCTTCAACGAAGCAAGCACATCCTGTGAATTAGCACCTATTGCCGAGACAATTCCAATTCCTGTAATCGCTATATCCATCTTTAGTGTTATACATTTATCCAATGCTTCCAATCCTGCCTCAAAGGATAACAGAATCAAAGCATACGATACATTTACTTCTTTCTATTCTTTTCTACGTACTCAGCAATACTTCTAACGCTCTTGAAAATATCCTTTCCTTCTGAAGCATTAGCAAGGCGAATACCATAATTCTTCTCAAGAAGGACTATAAGTTCGAGAGCATCGATAGAGTCAAGACCAAGCCCATCATCACCAAAGAGCGCAGCATCAGTATCTATATCATCGATAGATAATTCTTCCAGATTAAGCGCATCAATAATCTGTGCCTTTAAATTCTTTATTAGTTCTTCCATAATTTTTTTATAATTAAGATTTATATTTTATAGGTTTCTAAAGTTATTAGAAAGTAGTAATAGTTCCTTTCTCCAATAGCCGTACATCAGCTTCAAAAGATTCTTCGTCTGGACAGTCTATCCAGCCATAGATTACACGTTGCACCCCGCGCTCTCTACATAAAGCATCAACAACGGACTTCAACTTTTCATCATCTCTACTTGGTAAAATAAAGAATGATGACTCACCATTCAAATGATGACGTATGCAAATCTCGCCTGTAGATATGTTTGGCAAAGTGTACACAAAGACCGAAGGACTTGGGTAATAATTCTCCGCATCAGAGATGGTCTTTTTATATGCCCTATCTGATAAGATTGCCGAAGAGTGATTAAATAGAATCACTGCTGTATTGGCATTTATAGAATCGTTAGAAGGCATTTTTTCGAGTAACATTTCACAGGAAATAAATGCCAAACGACTCAACATATCCATCTTATAATATTTAGGATAGTTGCATTCTAAAGACTTATATAAGTCTGTCAACATCGCCTTGCCAGATGATTCGACTGCTAAGTCCTTACCATTCACTTCTACCCTGTCACGTGATATGACCACGTGTCCAGCCTCTTTCATCTCACATACAGCAGGCACACTTTCTTCGTCTTTTTTATCGAATAATATGGCTCCGTTACATCCTCCAAAGCCCGACAATATCTTTACGAAAGCCTTCTTATCTGTGGTTATCACCTCACCTGATATCGTAACCTTTCCACTCACACCTATCTCAGAGAATCCACGAGAAGGTAATATAAGTTCATCATCCAAGCTCATCATCATAATGACAGACTCGAGTACTCCTGCCGCCCCCATCGTATGACCGAAATATCCTTTCAAGGCAGATAGAGGAACTTGTGATAGTCCAGCTCGCTCTATAGCTTTTGACTCCATTTGGTCATTATACATAGTAGCAGTACCATGAACTCCTATACTGGCTAACTGATTTATATCGTAACCGTCCAGTACACTTGACAAAGCTCGATAACATCCCTCTCCTTTAGGATGTGGGCCACTTATATGAAAGGCATCATTACGAACGGCTCCTCTCTTTAGTTTCCAGTCATGAGAACCTGCAAAACGTGAAAAAATTATCGTTGAAGCGGCCTCACCAAGGTTAAGACCAAGCCTTTCGTCATCAAAAGGACGACACTGCACATCTGATAAAGCTTTGAGTGACTGAAAACCACTAACGATAAATCGACTTTGACAATCTGCGCCACATACAATAGCATAATCATATTGTTCGGACTCCAAAAGTCGAAGTGCAAGAACCTGGGCAGAAAGACCTGAGATGCACGCGTTACACACCACTATAGGCATCGTGTTTATACCTAATTCGTCTGCTATCTTTTGTGAAAGGACACCTAATTCGTCTCCCTCACATCCGTCCTCACCAACATTTCCCTTTGTGGAAGCTAAAATGAAGACCACACGCTCACTCCCCACATCCAAAGAGGTATATGACAAAGCGTCACGCACAGAATGGAGAACCATAGATTCAAATCGTGTGAACCCTTCAACGGCCATACCACCAATCTGCTCCGTAGTGAATAGGGATGCAAAAAAAGGCTCTGGCACACCCATATATCCCTCATAACGTCTAAGCTTTGACATGCCACGTTTCACCGCCTGATAATTTTCAGCAGATGACATGCCAAGCGGAGAAGTTATATTAGTAGCAACAACACCTATCATATCAACCCCATCTCCTCCTTCCACTTGAGATAAAACTCAGGATTCTGAAGTATTAGCTCATAATTCATATCCATAAACACCTGCACCGTATGCCCTGTAGCCATAAGGGTATTGTCCTTTGTGTCATGAATCTCATAGTCAAAAATCACCTTTGCAGCCTCTGTAGGACGATAAATAATGTCGATTCTTGGTTTCATACCATAAATTAACGGACGCTTATACTTAACATCCATTTCGACAATTGGCGCATACACATGATTCTTTATATATGACTGATATGTAAGTCCTGTCTTGATACCAAAATACTCTCTGGCATCTTCAAAATAGACTGGATAAGAACCATGCCATACCACATTCATCATGTCTACTTCTGAAAATCGAATATCAAATTCTTTACTTATCTTCAGTTCCTTCATCCTTGACAGCAATTTTTATTTCTGTAGTAACAAGCGCCTGGTCACCTAACATGACCTTAGCATTGGCAAGAATCATTCCAAACACTTCTTCTTCAACGTTCACCTCAGTAAATATCTCATCGCCAACACTCGGAAGGTCGTGTATTTCAAGATTACGTATCGCACCAATAAAACCGAGCTGTATACCTCGCTTGTTAATATATTTGTTTATATATCCAATCCTGGCAGCACATGTCTGAGCGATATTCTCAATAAGACCAGTAGCCGTAAACCGTCCGTCCTCAACGAAGATATTAGTATTAGGAATCTTCAAAGACGAACGTGTAGTAACTACGTCAAAATGCGTGAGGTTACCTATCATAACAAACGGTTCCTGCTGAGGTAACAATTCATGCACATCTATAGTTCTGACAAAGTCATCTGTCGGTACGGCAAAGTCCATATCTATCATTTCCAAAATTCAAAATAGTTATACCATTGCTCAGGATACATCATCAACATCCTGTCCAGCTCATCAATATACCCCTGAGCAAGTTGCTGTATTTGAGTATTACGAGAAGCCTCCTTGTCATACACAAGCGGCTTAACGAATATCTTATATTTCTTTGTAGATACCTTCATCACATTTACAGCAAGAACATCCAAACTGCGCATCGTAGCTACAGAGAAAGGACCTTGCGGAAACTCAGCTTCACCTCGTAGGAATCGCATCTTTATAACTTTCTTAGACCCCAACAACCTATCGGCAGGCATACTGACTATTTCTCCATTCGAGAGAGCATCATTTATCTTAAATAGATGGCTCATATCCTTACGTATACCTATCATACTGATGTTGGTGCCCTCAAACATCTTATTACGATTCTCCATCACACTTTCCTTCTCCCCCGCAAATACCAAAGCATTAAATTTTTTCTTTTCTGCAACAAGTGAGTAGCCAGCAATCTCATAATTGCCTATATGTGCACTTAACTGAATAAATCCTTCTGGCTTTGACTGTAATGCTAAAAAATGTTCATACCCCTCTATCTCCACATCAAATTTCTTTCCTGCATACATGGCAAACTTATCTGCCACCACCTGTCCGAAACAATAAAAATTCTTATATGTCTTAATGCAAGCACGCCACCAACACAATCCCCATCGTGTTCTGAAATAACGATATATGATTGGAGTGCCAGAATTTAGGACAAGACAAACTGGCACCACAAACACAGCAACAATAAAATACAAGATGCGTATATCCATAGAACGCAGTATGCCGATGAGCTTCTCGTGCATCCAACTGTTTCCAAAAGTTGTACCCGCCCACTTATTATTTCTTGTTTCTTCAGACATTTTTTCTTTACTAATGTAAATTGTACTGTTTAACTGTTTTAACGAAGAGCCCTCATCCCACAGTTTCCACCCTACACTTTTCCTTCTATATAGCTATAAAACTGTCCTAAAGTCTTAACATCTTTCAGTTCACCAGACTGAATCTTGAAGCCGAAGACTTTATTTACGACAACGACGATATCAACATAGTCCAAACTGTCAATACCTACATCTTCTTTCAGACGTGCATCCTCAGTCAACTTTTCTTCATCAATTTCAAAATCATCAATGAGAAATTCATTAACCTTTTCTATTATCTCTTTTCTTTCCATTGAAAAATAAATTAACTATTTATAAGGATTTATACCTACTCATTATTTTGCAAGTGGTTCATCTGTGTATTCTAAAATCTTACACCTGATACCCCTCTTACTTTTTTACCACCATAATACTATGGCCTTGTCCAAGTCCATCATATATTTTCTCCACTTCAAGACCAGCTGTTTTGATAAGACGTGTCATATCATCCGAATGGTACATCTTACTATTGCCGTTGGCTATTGCCGTAAAGTACAGACTTGTCATAGTCAGACAGAAGGCTGCTGGCTCAAATCGCTGACGATCCCAAAGTGTCTCCATGATAAAGATACGTGAGTTTTCTTTCATACACTCCTTGGCACGAGACAAGATACTTACTATTTCTTCCTCAGAGAAACAGTCGAGGAACTGCGACATCCAAATCACGTCTGGTCCTTGCTCACCTACAGGAAACTTAGCATTCGCATCAAGCAGGTTTATGCCATATCCACTGATTCGCTCTGCGCCCTTCTTGCCCTTAACATTCTCACGCATCATTCCAATCTGCTGAGGAAGATCCAAGATTGTGACCTTTACATCCTCATCATATTCCACACATTTAAGCGCCCACTTACCCGTATTTCCTCCTACATCATAGAGTGAACGAGTATGGTTGTCCTTAAAGACTATCTTTAGAGCCTCAGGGAAAGATGAGTCGGAATAAAAATGATCGAAGCCGAACCAACTCTTCTGCACATCAGCAGGAAGACTTGACAAGCCTTCATATACCGTTGGCCAATCGCCAAAATGCTTTAGCCCCGCAGGACGCCCCTCACGTAAAGCTTCTTCCAAGTGAAACCATCCCTCATAATTCACATCATGGTTGAAATCTATATTCACTCTGGTTGCTGGATCATTAAGCAGGAACCATCCCGTTTTTGAGATACTATACCTATCGGTCGACGTATCTACGAGTACCGTACCTATACAAAGCGATGCCTCAAGCATACACTTCACAGCATAAGCGGAAAGGCCTGTCTTCTCCGACAATTCTTTTTCCGTCATGCCACAATCGCTATCACGAAGCATGTCTAATATTCCAAACTTAACCATAAGTCTTGATACCTGAAAGACCACTGGTCCCCAGGCTATCACCTCAGCAAGTCGCTGCGCTTCACGTGCCGACTTATGCTCCTTTGTATATGCCTCTTCTAAAGCTGGAAATAAATTCACGTTCTATTTCTTTTATGGAGCAAAACTCCTATATTTATGCTATTTTTTAAGTCTCAATATCATCTACAAACGTGACAAACCGTCTATCGTTTTATGACTAAAGCGCTGTTCGTTCCACCAAAACCGAATGAATTGCTCAACACGGTACGAACCTCGGTTTCTACTGTCTTTGAAGCTATATTCAACTTGGCAGAATATTCGTCAGGATTCTCAAAGTTAATATTTGGAGCCACGAAATTGTTGTGCATCATAATAAGAGAATACACTATCTCGCTGGCACCAGCCATCCAACACTCATGTCCTGTCATGGATTTGGTACTACTTATTAGTGCCTTCTTACCCTCAAATATCTGCGCTAAAGCCATTGCCTCATACATATCCCCCTGATGAGTACTTGTTGCATGAGCATTCACATAATCAATGTCGGCTGCAGCCATACCAGCATCTTCCAACGCACGTCTCATGGCTATCATTGACCCCATATCACTTGGTTGACTGATACCTCCACCATTGCTTGAGAAACCATATCCACAAACCTCACCAAGGATTGTAGCTCCTCTGGCTATAGCATGGTCATAGTCCTCAAGGACTAACGCTGCAGCTCCGCCACTTGGCACAAGACCATCACGGTCTCTATCGAATGGGCGGGATGCTTTGGCTGGCTCATCCATGTGGACTGAAAAAGTGCCAAGAGCATCAAATGATGACATGGAATATTTATTTACCTCCTGAGCACCGCCACACAACACTACATCCTGCAGTCCTTGACGTATCATCATCATGCCAAGACCGATGGAATGGCTACCACTTGCACATGCAGCACTAACACTGAAATTCACTCCTCGCAAGCGGAATAATGTGCTGAGGTTCATGTTCACCGTCGAATTCATGGACTGGAAAATATTTCCAGAACCAATCATAGCCGAATCATGCTCCTGAGCCATAATCTGTGCACTCTCGACAACGGCCTTTGAAGATGAGTCGTTTCCGAAAATCACACCAACCTCATTTCTTTCTAAATAGTCGAGGTCGATACCTGCCATCGAAAAAGCCTCTCTACTGGCCATATACGCATATTCGGCCTGTTCCGACATCTCTACTCGGTGGCGTCTGTCAACTATACCCTTGAGGTTTGGCCTTTCTACATTACCTGTCAAGCCCGAACGATAACCGTATGTTAAACGATCCTCATCCAAAACGATCCCCGAACGACCGTGGAAAAGTGAAGACTTCACATCATCCACATTCGTTCCCAGACATGACCAAATACCCATTCCTGTTATAACAACTCTTCTCATATCTTGTCTACAAACCGCCATTTATATTTATAACTTCACCTGTAATGTAACTTGACTCATCTGACACAAGATAAGCCACAAGCGACGCTACCTCTTCTGCTTTTCCGAAACGACGCATAGGTATCGTCTGCTTCAACTCTTCCTCATTCAAATCTCTCGTCATATCTGACTCTATGAATCCTGGAGCTACAGCATTTACCGTCACACCTCGTGGGGCAACCTCCTTGGCAAGCGCCTTGGTAGCACCAATAAGAGCAGCCTTAGCAGCACTATAATTAGTCTGACCTGCCACTCCTTCAACACCTGAGAAAGATGCCATATTTACCACACGCCCACCATGCTTACGCATCATCATCTTCGTTATCAACTTTCTCGTGACATAAAAGAAACCGTTTAGGGATGTATTCAACACATCATGCCAATCATCATTTCCCATCATAAACATCATGCCGTCACGACGTATGCCTGCATTATTTATCAAATAAGCAATATAATCCTCAGAATGGGCAGACTCCCACTTATCAATAGCAGACTCCACCTCGTTCAGATTACCTACATCAAATGGCAGCAACTCAGCCTCACCGCCTGCCGATTCTATCTCGGACTTGACCGCTAAAGCAGCCTCAACATTAGACTGATAGTTTATCACAACAGGTATGCCATTAGAAGCTAATCGAAGCGCTATAGCCCGACCTATTCCTCGCGAGCCCCCCGTTACAAGTGCATATCTCCTCATGATGATCTTATAATATTTATAATTTCTTTTTGTCTACAATCACACGTAAATTTCAACAACGATGTACTTATATCTTACATCGTCACCCAATAAACCATATTAGGTTAAATTCGTACAAAGATAAAGACAATTCCCGACACTGCAAAAAGAGAGTTCGAAAAACTTATAAAAAGGGACTTTTAGAACAAACGAACGTCTTTATGCTTCTTATTTTTGCTTTTTTTACAACTTTTCACCATCTTTGCAAAAAATTTATACTATTATGAATAAAAGATTAACACGTTCAAACGATCAGCTCATTGGTGGTGTATGTAGCGGAATAGCAGAATATTTCGAACTCGACCCATCCATCATACGTATTGCATACGCAGCATTAACATTATTTACAGCAGGATTCCCTGGCATACTGCTATATATTATTATGTTATTCGTCATGCCAAAAAAGCTATAGCACTTATGAAATTAAACAAGACTTCAAAAATGATACTTAATCATTTTTGAAGTCTTGGGGTGCAGTGCTCGGATTGTGCAAAGCAAGGAAATAAATAATTATCTTTTAATTGCAAGTAATCTCACTCACCTTATGATTGTATAACCTTATAAGTTGAGTGCTCTCAAGTTACTTAAATATTCGATATATGTAACTTTTCTTATGCACTCTGCTAACTATTTAATTCCACCAACAGGTAAGATTCTTCATTCTTCATTTAAGAAATTACAAATGGCCATCCATCCCGGATGGCCATTCTACATCTGAATTCTTTTAAACTAACATACTATCCTGCTGCTTCTTCAGCAGTTCAACATGCGAAACAATATACAAACACTCGATAAGAGAGAGCTCAGGATGAAAAGCCTTGAACACACCCCTTGAAACGAGACTCTTATATGCACTCGAATAATCTTGCTCAGCAAAACGACGAGCCGTATTGCAAACATCAACATACTGCTTTAGTGGAGAATCCTTCTTGATTTCATAGATAGACTTAATGGTTATACCACAATTATAACCCACTTCACGATAGCAACGAGTAATCAGGAATTTATTCTTGTGAATAAGCTTTATATCGTCCTTGATACGAATGGCATTCTTCATACAGAAAACAACATGATTGATATACTCACCCCATGTCGTTTCATCAATCACAAACACACTATCATCACCATTCAACTCATTCTCCAAATATGAAATCTTATTATCTTTAGCATCTATCGTATATGCTTCAACCTTAGGCTTCGACTCCTCTTCATCCTCCCCCTTAGCTGCCTCAAGCACATTTATATATTTCAACAACAGAGATTTTCGTTGACTTAATGACTCGTCCACCTCATCACGGTCACGTTCCGTAAGTCCGAACGCACGATACTGACATGGCGTAGTCTTCTTCGTAGCCTTATAAAACTCCTCCGTGAGCTGGATAAGAGTGAGATTCTCATTTATGAAACGAGCAGAATCCACATTCAACGGATGCTTGTTAATATATAACATCGCCGCATTAGGATACGTAGAACTGTTTTTGGTATACTCCTCATACACACCTATCTCCTCTTCGTGCTCTGAAATAAGTAGCTTAAGATCATAGTTCCCCTCACTATTCTTGAGGTTCTGCAGTTTCAAAAACAGATCAAGACCATTTGGATAGCTGCAACATATATTTTTGTAGGCATCTTCTACCTGACTGAACTTGTCACTGTAGAAGGTTTTCATATATAAATTTTTGAGTCCCATAAAATATATCACATAGCGAAGTTAAACAAATCTACAGGCAATACAAAACCGCCCAATTCACTCTCATAAAAACCATCCATGTTACAAATGATCTCTACCTCATCATCTTTCATCTTTCCGAATAGGAAATAGTTGCCCGATGTCGTCATTTCTGCCGACAACTCCTCACCATGTATTATACCTAACTCATGAAGAGGGAGGATAGGCTTCGTCTCCATATCATCCATAGTGGTAGGTAACCACCTGAGCACACGAACACTACTTCTCTTATCTGCATAAAGCACACAATAGACCTCATCGTTTGTTGTCAGCGGTGCATAAACATTCCTCTCGTCAAGTGTACATCTCTTTCCCACTAACTGTTCAGGAAGTGCCTCGATACTGAAATGAGCATTATTAGTAAAGGATCTGAACGTAGGGCCAAAGTCATCAACAATTTCCACATCCAGCTGTTCAAACTCAGCCAGACACACAAACTCCTGCCTATACTGACCGTCAGACCACTGGCTGTCGTAAGGTACATTTTCAAACTTACACTTCAACTTCAAACTATCTACATTCGACAGATAATTTATCGTCGCCTCCTTAGAAACAAAAGAACTCGGATCAATCTCAGGAATGGACAGTTTCAAACCGATATGATACTGAGTCAAAGGCTGGTTCTCCGAAGAATACTCATACCTATATGGGAAAAGCACAAGAGGACTAACTTCGAACTTTGTCTCGCGAAGCACCGTCCACCCTTTACCAATATAAGCACATACATGGAAATGTAGATTCTCCGTCGTTTCCTTTAGAGCGTTTTGTATGTTGTCTACATAAAAGAAGAAAGGATAAGTATCGTATTCCGTCCCTCTCCTTTTAGGTACATTCATTCCAATACCGACCTCTCGTATTAGCTTTTTATATTCATTCTCTATCTCCTTCAACATTCGTCCCAATCCATATCCGTCGCGTGTCTTTGCCGTCTGAACTTGTCCATGGGCATCACACACCGATTTGCTCTTTGTAGGGCTTAACAGATCTAATTGGACACAAGAACGTCTAAAGAGTTCCTCGTCATTGTTTTGAGTCATAAGATATAGTCAATAGTTAGCTTGTGTCTTCTTCAAAAACGGATTTGAATAACAACACTTTAATCTGTTTTTTCTTGATGCAAATTTATGATTTTTTACTAAATTATCTATAATTTAAATAGGAAAATGTAAAAAAAAGATTAAAAAAATACTATAAATACAAAAAATTATTACTTTTATTCACGTCAAAATGTAATAAAGCGCAAAAAAGTTTTACATAACAGTTTTTTTTCGTAATTTTGCGAACATAAAACTAATATCTTTTGATAAAGTATGAAAACTAGAACCAAACTGAAATATACGGCTATTTTACTACTAATAGAATCAGTCCTTCTTGCATTAAAACAACCAATATTGTACACTTTAGGTACATATAATGCTAATGATGACACGCTCATGGCTGCAATAATGAGTTTTGGCGTCGATGTCATCATCTTGTCCTACTACACTTCTATATATAAATGGGTGAGGGTTGTGCTATATACGATTTTCGTCTTTCTCATCTTGGATATAGAAAAAGAATACAAACACCACATCTTTGGACAATTTTTTATTGCCGACCTATGCGTATGCGTTTTTGACGCTATAGTTGTGACTATACTTATGTTTATGCCTGATTTGGCTATTGCCGTAAGGCACTACACGGAAATAGTTGTTGCCCTGGCAACAATCTTCACATCTTTTTTTGCTGGTACATTCTTGTACCAGAAGGTTCACGCACCAGCATTTAAGACCATAAGGACGGCTTACCGTCTTTGGGCTATACGTTATTTCATCTATGTCATCGTCTTAGGTGGCGAACTGATAGCCCACAACCATTACAACATGGGATATCTGGAAATGGGAACCCACACATGGTGGGTAATAACAAGTTGGATACTCCGTATGCCACTACTTGTTTTCAGTCGTTGTATCCTTCTGTATGGAGTACTACAAATCAAATCTGCTAAGGAGCTCCACGAGGAACATAAAGCGTCAGGCAAATCACACCACCATCATCATCATTCCCAAACAACACTTCCATCTATTGACACCAAGATGATTGAGGATAGTAGTTCATTCAACAAGGAGGCAAACGCCTCCGCTTCTTATAAACTCGACCTAATATAACAAACAAAATAAATTTTCGATCACGAAAATCTGGGATTTAACGGAAAACAACGAAAGGCAAAACCGTCACTTTCCCTTAAATCACGAAATTCAATGGCCGAAAAATTTACTACACGAACAAAAGAGAAATATATTTTCCTCTAATTGTAAGTTATCTCACTCACTTTATGTTTGCCCCCTACGGACTGCAAACGTTCGTTCGATGAGATCACTGCGCTATGTTCTAAATTTTCGTTTATTTTCCATACCCCCGGAGGCCCCCGTTCCGGATGGCCATTCTTCACTCTTCACTCTTCACTCTTCACTCTTCATTCTTCACTAAAATACACTCTTCACTTTTCACTTTTCACTAAAATACATTCTTCACTCTTCACTTTTCACTCTTCACTTAAATACACTCTTCACTCTTCACTCTTCACTAAAATACATTCTTCACTTTTCACTAAAATACATTCTTCACTTTTCACTCTTCACTTTTCACTAAAATTCACTCTTCTGGACTGCGCAACAAAGATACAACATCCGGTTTATGGAAATATGCTTTTTCATACTTTTCGATGCTTTTTCATACTTTTCCATACTTTTCGATGCTTTTCGATACTTTTTCATACTTTTCGATACTTTTTCATGCTATTCAGCCCCATTGTCCCTTTGTCCCTTGAATATATCATAAAAAAATCCATGGTAAAACGATTATGAAGCAGGACAGTTATCGGCAAACAAATCTTAATTCATAACTCTAAACATTTAATTTAATAAATTCTAAATTTAAGTGATTAGTAATTTTCATCAAATAAACGAATTTTTCAAATTAACCAAACACATGTTTCTTGATTT
>JAILIJ010000140.1 GCA_024695315.1 Bacteroidaceae bacterium | reverse complement strand
CTTCAAATTCTCTATATGGCATAGGATCCTTTAATGAACGATAGAAATGCTGAGATAGGATAGGCTGGAGAGTCTCATTTATGAGTGTCGACTTACCGCTTCCGCTGACACCTGTAATAACTGTAAGGGTTCCAAGCGGGATGCTTATGTCTACGTTTTTTAAATTGTTACCAGTAGCTCCCTTTATGCTTATATATTTACCGTTTCCCTTACGTCGTGTGGCAGGTATCTCTATTTTCTCTTCTCCGTTTAGAAATTGAGCTGTTAGAGTCTGTTTCTTGAGCATTTCTGCTGGAGTGCCTTGAAATACCACTTCTCCTCCTTTGCGTCCGGCTTTAGGCCCCATGTCAACAATGTAATCTGAGGCAAGCATCATGTCCTTATCGTGTTCAACGACAATAACTGTGTTACCCTCATCACGAAGTTTCTTCAGAGAATTTATGAGTCTTGTATTATCTCTTTGATGTAGACCGATACTTGGCTCATCGAGAATATAGAGTACGTTTACGAGTTTAGAACCAATCTGTGTGGCCAATCGGATGCGCTGGGTTTCACCTCCTGAAAGGCTTACAGAAGAACGATTGAGTGATAGGTATTCCAATCCTACATCAAGCAGGAATTCCAATCTTGTGCGTATCTCTTTTAGAATTTCTTCAGCAATCTTTTTCTGCTTATCCGATAGTTTGTCTTCCACATTACACATCCAGTCATATAGCTCTTTAAGGTCCATAGATGACAGCTCGGCAATATTTTTGTCGGCTATTCGGAAATGAATAGCTTCTGTATTTAGTCGTGTACCATTACATGTAGGACAGACGGCTTCCTTGTCGAATGATTCAGCCCATTTTTGAGCGGATGTAGATGTTTCTGACTCTATGAGCTGGTGAATATATTTAGCAAGTCCTTCGTATTCTGTGTAGAAATCATTAGTTGTTTTGATGAGGCTTGCCTTAATGCAGATTCGTTCTTGACATCCATAAATGATTTCGTGGACAGCATCTTCTGGCATTTTATTGATAGGAGTCTTTAGGTCACATTCATGGCGAGCCAAGACTGCATCTATTTGCCAAAATATCATAGTGTTTTTGAACTTTCCTAAAGGTGCCAAAGCTCCTTCGTGGACAGAAAGTGAACGATCTGGTATAATCTTATCTTCGTCTATGAGATTTACGTATCCAAGTCCTTTACAATGTGGACATGCTCCCTGTGGGGAGTTGAAAGAGAAATTGTTTGGAGCTGGATCTTGATAGCATATACCTGTTGTTGGGCACATTAGTCGCTTAGAGAAATGCTTTAATGCTGTGTTTTGAAATTCAGGTTCATTTTCTTTGTCTTTGTCAAGAACCATAATCTGTCCCTCGCCGAGTTGCATGGCATTGGCCAGACTTTTCTTTAAGCGTTCTGTATCTTTGCTACTAATGGCAAGTTTATCAACAACGACTTCTATATTATGTGTTTTATATCGGTCTACTTTCATACCAGCGATGACTTCCACGATTTCCCCATCTACTCTAGCATTTAAATAACCTTTTTTTCTTATTGATTCGAATAATTCGCGATAGTGTCCTTTACGCCCGTTTACAAGTGGCGCAAGGATATACACACGCTTATTTTCATAGTTTTTTAGTAAGAGATCAAGAATTTGTTCTTCTGTATACTTAACCATCTTTTCCCCTGTTTCATAGCTATAGGCTTCGCCAGCACGTGCAAAGAGTAGGCGGAGAAAATCATAAATTTCCGTTACTGTTCCTACTGTAGAACGAGGGTTCTTATTTGTTGTTTTCTGTTCTATGCTGATAACAGGGCTTAGACCACTTATCTTGTCAACGTCAGGGCGTTCCATGTTGCCAAGAAAATTGCGGACGTATGCAGAGAAAGTCTCAATATATCTGCGTTGTCCTTCTGCAAATATTGTGTCAAAGGCAAGAGAAGATTTTCCACTTCCACTAAGTCCTGTGAAAACTGTAAGACTATTACGTGGAATAGTGACGTCCACATTTTTGAGATTGTGTACTCTTGCTCCTTCTATTTCTATATTGTTATTATTCATCCTTGATTAATACAATTTTTTACCTTTGTGAAAGATTCTATTTGATTTTGGATGGGAGATTAGTTGCCAGAGGTTTCGGTATCTTCATTATATCCCTTTAACACGTTGATAGCTTTTTTCTCTTTATAGACAATTCCATCACTTCCTTCTGCGACAAGGTTGAGAAAATAAACGCCATCCCTTACGTAGTCGCCTCCATATCGACCATCCCATAGGTCTATGTAGTATGTCCCATTCTCTGTGTATCCGCCATTGGTGCCATTAACTTTCTTGCTGGCAAGCTTTTGGCCTCTACGATTGAAAATTAAAGCTTCGAGTTTTACTATTGATTTACATGAAACTCTAAGCACATCATTTTTGCCATCATCATTTGGCGAGAAAGCATTTGGACATGTTAATTCAGACTCGCTAATAACAACTGAGAAAACGTCTGATTCGTATTCATCAGTTGAGCCATCAGATGTATTTGTGAAGGTGACGTATAGTTTTATTCCGTATCCTCCTGATGATGTAAGAGTGTATGAAGTGTTTTCCTCAAATCGAGTAACAAGTGGAGAACTTTCGCCTTCTGTATTACTAAAAATCTTCCATTCACATGTTGCTTCCCAACCATCAGGAACATCAAGCTCGGCTTTACAGTTGAGTTCTAATGGAGCTTGCCCAGTTTGTGAGTCTCCAGGATTCATCGTTACAGTATCACCTGTTTCTGTGGTAGTATCGATATAATAAACTATTGGAGATACTGATTGTGCATAGGTAGATATACTTTGACATATAAATAATGTCACCAATATTATTGAGATTCGTAAATTCAGTCTACTCATTATTATTTTTCCTTTTGTATTTGGTGCAAATTTAGGGATTCTAAATGACAAAAACGTGTATTTTACTATTATTTAGAATTTTTAAAAAATATTAAATATATTAGGTGGAGATTTTTTACTAATTTTGTACTTTGAATGGTTTTGTATGATAAATAATAGTACAATGAAAAAGATTTTTATTCTTCTTGCTGCAGTGTTTATGACTGGTTCTGTATTCGCTCAGCAGAATATTTTTACCCATAAAGTGAAGGTCGGTGAGACACTGTATGCAATTTCTCAAACATACGGTGTTACGGTCAACGATATTAAAAATCAAAATGCGGGGTTGAGCGATAATATTATGGCTGGTCAAATCATAAATATACCTCAGTCGGCTACTGGGGAAATCCACCATACAATTCAAGCAGGAGAAACTCTGTATTCTATATCAAAACGTTATTATGTGACTTCAAAGGTTATAACAGATGCTAATCCTGGGCTTTCTGCAACTAACTTTAAGACTGGTACGGTAATTGTTATTCCTCGTGGGGTATATTCTACTGCTGCTCAACAAGCCGCAGACATAGCTTCACCAAAAGAGCGTCAGGGATATAAGACTACTCATGATGTGAAGAAGAAGGAGACTATCTATTCTATTTGTAAACGATATGGAATTACGGAGTCTGCCTTGATAAAAGCTAATCCTGAATTGAAGAGGGGGAAGCTAAAGAAAGGAACAACTATAAATATTCCTTATCCTGAATCTGAAAAGTTTGTTACATTGAACGATACGGAGGTATTTAATACTATTTCTGCAGAAAAGAGTAAAACGCAATTCCCAGAAATAAATGTGGCAGTAATCCTTCCGTTTGGATTAGATAATTCTGGCAGAACATCCGAAGGCCGGAAAATGGCCGATTTCTATAAGGGCTTTCTCTTAGCAGTAGATTCATTGAAAGATACTGGAGCAAATGTTAATGTATATGCTTATGATGAGGGAGAATCTGTTTATACAAATGCTTTATCTAAGCCAGAGATGAAGAATATGCAACTTATTATTGGACCTGGTAGGGCAGAGCACGTTGAGGCTGTTGCACAATATGCACATGACAATAATATCTATAATGTTATCCCTATGTCAGCCAAGGAGAATGCTGTGAATAATCATAAGACATCTTTTCAGGTCAATTCACCACAAAATTTCACATACAGTTTTGTGTATGAAAAATTTCTTGAGCTGAACAAAGACGCAAACATTATATTTGTTGCAATGAATGATAAGGCTGATAATGGTGAATATATTTGGGGCTTTAAGAAGTTCTTGACTCTAAAAGAGAAGCCTTTTGAACGTATATCTTTCCAAAGCATGGATAATGTTTCTACTGTACTAAAGAAAGGAGTAAAAAATGTTATCATACCTTCTTCTGGCAGTAAGAGTGCATTTGAAACACTGATAGGAGAACTTAATCTGCTCAATTTGCATGATACTTATGATTTGACCCTATTTGGTTATCCTGACTGGCAGATCCTTGCTGATGCTAATGAGGATGCCTTAGATAAGTACAAGTGTACGTATTATACTACTTTCTTGAGTAATCCTACTTCAAAAAGGCATATTGCTTTTAATTCTAAATTTAAGCACTGGTTCAAGAAAGGACAATTATCAACATGTCCTAAATTTGGTGAGTTAGGATATGATATCGGTGCGTTCTTTATAAGCGGACTAAATGATTATGGTGCTGCATTCGCAGACAGAGTAGGTGATCTGAATTATTCTTCTCTTCAGAATCCTTTTTCTTTTGTTCGTAAGAATAATTGGAGCGGATTTGAAAATAATGTTGTAATGTTTGTTTTCTACAAGGGTAATGATGTGATTGAAATCAAACGATACGAGTAGTGATTTATGGCAATATTTAAGAAGAGTATTATTCTATTGTTTCTCTTAACTCCGGTTGTTTTGAGAGCTCAGGTAGGAGAAAAGCGTAACGATTTCTCAGTAGGTTTCTCGGCTGGTTATACATTAAATAAAATGGACTTTCAGCCTTCCGTCAAACAGAGTCAAAAGGGCGATTTCGCGTTTGGATTCGCAACAAGGTATGTGTGTGAGAAGTATTTCACGGCAATATGTGCTGTACAAGCTGAGGTAAATTACTGGAACCTAGGCTGGCAGGAAGTCATTGAAGACGGTTCTGGCAATACATATAAGAGGAATCTGTCGTATGTTCAGGTTCCATTGATGATGCAGATGGGATGGGGACGTGAGTATAGAGGAGCCAAGTTCTTATTCGAAGCAGGACCTCAGTTTGGATATTTCTTAAATAGTTCTGATGAAAGAGGAGGCGGCGTCTGGGATGTGTCTAAGCGTCCAAATAATGTTACTCACCAGTACGACAATGATCCTGATAATAAATTTGATTATGGTATAACAGCAGGTTTGGGAGTCGAATTTAGCACTCCCGTTGGCCATTTCTTGTTATCTGGACGTTATTATTATGGATTGGCTGATATATATGATAATAGTAAAAAAGGATACTTCGGTAGATCGGCCAATCAGACTATTATAGGTAAAATCACATATTTGTTTGATGTGGTAAAAACGAAGAAATAAGGTAAAAAATTAAATAAAGATAGTTTATAGGTGATTATGGTGAGACAAATTTTGAGCGTGATATTGTGGATTTTGATCTTGAACTACGCGAGTGCTGCGAAGTCTCCGATGTCTGTCGATTCTGTTATTGCTCGAAAGATGCATATGCGAGATATACCAGTTTTGGATAATAATTCTGTGGAATTTTTTTATAATGGACATGATAAGTTCGTGGACCTTTTTGATGCTATTCGCAAGGCTAAATCTTCTGTCCATTTAGAATATTTCAATTTCCGAAACGATTCTATTGCAGGACTTCTTTTTAAGCTATTGGGGCAGAAAGTAAAAGAAGGTGTCGAAGTGAGGGCTATGTATGATGATTTTGGAAACGCTTCAAATAATTCTCCTATAAAGAAGCACATGCATGACTCTATTTGTGCTTCAGGCGTTAGGCTTGTATGCTTTGACCCAATCAGATTTCCATGGGTGAATCATATTATTCCTCGAGATCACCGCAAAATTGTGGTTATTGATGGAAAGATAGCTTATACGGGGGGAATGAATGTTGCCGATTATTATATTAATGGTATTCCTGGGATTGGCGATTGGCATGACCTACATATGCGTATAGAGGGACCGGCTGTTGCCGAATTGCAAAAGATTTTCTGCAAAATGTGGAAAAAGGCTACTGGGGAAGATTTGTCCGGACAGGAAAAGTATTTCAAAACCTACGAGAAGGCTGGTGATAATAGGTTGGCAATAATTGACCGTTCGCGTGGTAAGTATTCTGATATTATGCGTGAACTATATGCCACAATGATAGACGCGGCACATTATAGCATAAAGATTATAAATCCATATTTTGTTCCTACTCATAGGGTTCGTAAGGCTTTGAAAAATGCTATAGATAGAGGGGTAAAGGTGGAAATACTTGTTTCGGCAAAAGGTGATATTCCTCTGACACCACAAGCCGCTCATTACGTAGCAAACAATTACATGAAACGTGGAGCAGTAGTGTACCTTTTTGAAGGAGGTTTTCATCACACAAAGATGATGATTGTTGATGATGTGTGCAGTACTGTCGGTTCGGTAAATCTTGATTCGAGAAGTCTCAGATGTGATTATGAAGTAAACACTTTGATTCTAAATAAGGAGACGACGCACAAACTTATTGAACATTTCAATAAGCAGAAAGAAAGTTCATTCCTTATGTATCGAGGATGGTATAGGGAACAAAGTATAGGGCATAGATTTCAGGGATGGTTGGGTAATTTCTTGACTCCATTCTTGTAATGTTTGTATCCGATTATAGAATTTGCAATGAAATTAGACATGAAGAAAATAATTCTCTTAATGGCATTTGCTTTAACATTGAATGTAGTAGCACAACAATCTCCTAAGAGAGAGTTTCGTGGCGCTTGGATTCAATGTGTCAACGGACAGTATTTGGGCAAGTCAATGGAGCAGATACGGAAAATGCTGTCATCACAACTTGACCAGCTGGAAATGGCCGGTATCAATGCCATTTTCTTCCAGGTTCGTGCTGAAGGCGATGCTTTGTACAAATCGAGCCTTGAACCTTGGAGCAGATATCTGACAGGAGTTCAGGGAAAGGCACCATCTGATGGGTGGGATCCTTTGGAATGGATGGTGGATGAATGTCATCAGAGAGGAATGGAATGTCATGCGTGGATCAATCCATATAGGGCAAAGACAAAGGGAACTATTACGCTGGATAAGGAACATGCTGCTGTAGAACACCCTGAACGTGTGTTTGAATATGGCGATCTATTGATTTTTAACCCAGCATTGGAGAGAAACCGAATGTATACATGTATGGTAGTCGAGGATATTCTTAGAAATTATGATGTAGATGGAATACATATAGATGACTATTTTTATCCATATCCTTCAGATGGGCTTGAAATCCCAGACGAGGCGTATTTCCGTAGCAATCATAGAGGCTTTAGGAATATTGAAGATTGGAGGCGAGACAATGTGAATCTTCTTATTCAAAATTTACATGATATCATACATGAAGTTAAACCATTAGCAAAGTTCGGCGTGTCGCCTTTTGGCATATATCATAATAGTGAGACTGGAAAGAATAATCGAATAGGAAGTGCAACGTCAGGTTTGCAGAATTATGACCAGCTATATGCAGATATTCTTTTGTGGCAAGATAAGGGTTGGGTTGACTATGTCGTTCCTCAGATCTATTGGAATGTAGGTAATACTGCAGCAGATTATCAAGTGTTGTGTAATTGGTGGAATGATTATTGTAACAATAGGCCGCTTTTTATAGGACAGGATGTTGACAGAACAATTGCCGGAGTTGATCCGAACGATTCTACAAGGAATCAGCAACACTTGAAATTAGACATTCAGCGTAGTCTGCAAAATGTGCAAGGAAGTTGTATGTGGTATGCAGCAGCTGTAGCTAATGATAATGGTGGGTATAGAACCGTGTTGGAGCAAGAATATCATAAGTATCCTGCATTGCAACCTTTGATGAGATTTATAGACGATAAGGCACCTAAGAAGCCAAGACGCTTGCGTTTTATGATCCGAGAAGCCAGGGTATTCCTTGTATGGGATGCGCCTAAGGCAAAGAAGACAGAGGATATGGCCTGTCAATATGTGATCTATTGTTTTGCTCCAAAACAGAAGATTGATCTCTCTAATCCAGAGAATATTGTTAAGATTACTCCTCGTGAGATGAATGTAGGTGGAAGTATAGAGATTGATGGTAATCGTTTTGGCTATACTTATGTGGTTACAGCCTTGGACAGATTAGGTAATGAATCTAAGGGGGTGAAGATAAAACTTTAACTCAGTCAAATTGAGTTGTACTTTAACAGTACTTTAACGTTTGGTAAACGACCATTTAACAAGCGTTAAAGTACCGTTAAAATTATGCGAAAAACGAAATGTACAAATTTATTACCATTAGACACTAGAATTTCCGCGTTCAAAAAATTATTACTTTTCGCTAAAACTTAACTCCTTTAGTGGACTTTTCATACAGAACATTTTATTCATTAACGCAGAAGAATTTCTTTATTCCTACTTGGTAATTCCAGGCCTATTTCAAAATAATTCTTAAAATCATTCAATGATACGGTTGTACCACTCAATGGTATGACTGTACCATTCAATGGTATGACCGTACCATTGAATGATTTTGAAAATTTCTTCTAAGTAATAGAACTATTTCTACAGAACTTTAAGAAAAATTATGCGTCCAATTGAAAGAATTATTCAGCATTAAAATGGTTTCATACTGCAAGGAACTATATGATACTAATGCTGTCGACTAAAAGCAGAAAAACGTTTAAGTACCATTCTGATGATGTAAAAACGAAATGTACAAATTATTCGTTTATGACTGAATCTTATCCTTAAAGTGCTTTACATAATAATGTTTGAGCAGTGTTTGAGCGGCGTTCAATCACCGCTCAAACATTGCTCAATTTGCTTAATGTAAGTTT
This sequence comes from Bacteroidaceae bacterium, assembly GCA_024695315.1. Taxonomy (GTDB): domain Bacteria; phylum Bacteroidota; class Bacteroidia; order Bacteroidales; family Bacteroidaceae; genus Minthosoma. The sequence goes on along the minus strand of JAILIJ010000140.1, from coordinate 12,605 downwards.
TTATAATGATAATCTCAAAAAGGTCAGTTTCCTGATTTATGTAGTGAAACCTACCTTTATGTGATATGCAATTGTTATGGCATATATAAAAAAGTGGGTGTATCAAAAGTCTGTTTAGGACTATCGATACACCCTTATGTATATGGAGAAATTATTTATTATTTCTTGAGTGGAAGACCAAGTTCATTCCAGCAGTCAACGAGTATTGATACGCAACGATCAACTTGCTCTTTTGTATGTGTAGCCATGAGGGCAACACGCACGAGTGTGTCCTGTGGTGCACATGCTGGTGGAATAACTGGATTGATGAATACTCCCTTGTCAAATGCAAGTTTTGTAACCTCAAATGTCTTGACTGCGTCACGTACATAAAGAGGAATAATAGGACTCTCTGTATCTCCGAGTTCGAAACCAGCTTGTTTGAACTGTTCAAGAGCGTAGTTTGTGATGTCCCATAGTGCCTGCTGACGTTCTGGTTCAGACTGAAGGATGTGGAGTGCTTCAAGCGCAGCTGCTGTAGCAGCAGGTGTGTTACTTGCAGAGAAGATATAAGTACGTGATGTGTGACGAACAAGGTTGATTGTTTCCTTATCTGCAGCGATGAATCCTCCAATTGATGCGAGCGACTTAGAGAATGTACCCATGATAAGGTCAACATCGTTAGTTACACCGAAGTGGTCACAAGTACCACGTCCGTTACGTCCGAATACTCCAAGTCCGTGAGCTTCATCAACCATGATTGAGGCATTGTATTTCTTCTTAAGCTCAACAATCTGTGGGAGTTTTGCAAGGTCACCTTCCATAGAGAAAAGACCGTCTGTAACAATCAGTTTAATAGCCTCAGGCTGGCAACGCATAAGTTGGCGCTCGAGGTCTTCCATGTCATTGTGCTTATAGTGGAAGAATTGTGAGAAAGATAGACGGCGACCGTCAACTATAGAAGCGTGGTCACGGTCGTCACCAAGGATATAGTCGTTACGGCCTGTAAGACAAGAGACAACACCTGAATTTACTGTGAAGCCAGTAGAGTAAACAAGTGCCTCATCTTTTCCGACAAATTCTGCGAGCTCATGCTCAAGTTGAACGTGTAGGTCAAGAGTTCCGTTTAGGAATCGTGAACCGGCACATCCAGTACCGTATTTCTGGATTGCCTTGATAGCAGCATCACAGATACGCTTATCGTATGTGAGTCCCATGTAGGAATTAGAACCGAACATGAGGACTTTTTTGCCGCTCATAATCACCTCTGTGTCTTGGTGACTATCAATTTCTCTGAAGTAAGGGTATACACCAGCCTCCATATACTTTTGAGGCTCTCTATACTTACTTGCTCTTTCTTGTAATAAACCCATAGTCAAATTTAGTGCGCACTCAATAGATAGTCTCTTTACTTTTTAGCAGAGAGAAATCTATGGAAGAATGCGCTTATAAGTTGTTTTTTTATAATTTCAATTTCTTAATTGTTTCCAATTAGGCTGCAAATTTACTAAAAAACCTTTTTATAAAATACTATATTGGCAAAAAAATGAACTTATGGTAAAAAGTATTGTTCTTTTTGTTTGTTTTGGCATAGAAAATTGTACTTTTGCATTGCAAATCGAGGATTAATCCTCTTAGCATGTAATTAAATTTTATGTACGAACGTAAACGAATTATTTTTGTTGTCAATCCTATATCCGGCACTTCGGGAAAGAAACGTATCTTGCAGTTGTTGGAAACGAATCTTGATAGAGAAAAATATGATTTCGATATTGTTCCAACAAAATATCAGGGACACGCTACTGAAATAGCCAGAGCTGCGTCAAATCAGGGGGTGGATATTGTGTGTGCTATTGGTGGTGATGGTACTGTAAATGAGACTGCTCGTGCTCTTGTACATACTGCCACTGCGCTTGCTATTATTCCTTCTGGTTCGGGCAATGGATTGGCACGTCATTTACATATACCTATAGATCCTATGGGGGCTATACGTATATTAAATGAAGGTCAAATTAGGCCAATGGATTATGGGCTTGTAAATGAACATCCATTCTTTTGTACTTGTGGAGTTGGTTTTGATGCTTTTATATCAAAGAAATTTGCTGAAGCAGGAAAACGAGGACCGCTCACGTACGTAGAGAATGTACTACAGACTGGGCTTCAGTATAATCCTGAAACGTATGATATAGAGGTTGAGGATGATTCTGAGAATGTGAACTCATATAAGGCGTTTCTTATCTCATGTGCAAATGCGTCGCAGTATGGTAATAACGCTTATATAGCTCCACAGGCTTCGGTACGTGATGGCTTGTTGGATGTGACGATTATAGAGCCATTTAAGGCTATTGATGCACCTGCAATTTCATTCCAGTTATTTAATGGTACGTTGGATAGGAATAGCCGTATTAAGACTTTCAGATGTCGAAAATTGCATATTCATCGTCAAGATGCTGGCGTAATACATTATGATGGCGACCCAATAGATACGGGTAAGGATATAGATGTACAAATTGTTCCGAAGGCGCTTTTATGTGTTTCTTCAAACTCGGAGGGAGTTCTAGATACTGCAACTAATATTCAAGGTTTCATTGCGGAACACTTCAATGAAATGTATCTTCGTTCGGAGCAACTTCTTCAGAGAAATGTCATAAAGACGCAGAGAATTACCAAGTTGAATACGGATATTATTAGGAAACTCTCTGGAAGGAAAAAATAGTGGAACGCAAGTTTTTATTTATAATAGAAATTGCTTTACTCTTATGAAAAAAGGTGCAGACTTATGGTCTTGCACCTTTTCTATCTTTATTGCCTGGCATTGGCATAAAATTAAATCTTGGTCCTTTTTTATTAGGAGAGAAACTCTTTAATAATTCCATGTGGAATTTTGTAAGTGAATGGCGTACCTTACAGATTTTTTCCCAACTTAGAATATTATGGAATTTCTTGTAGTATGTTTGTTGAATTTTTGCATCTTCTATATCTAGTTCGAGAGATTTTTTGACTATTTGTTCATATTCGTTCTCAGATAAGTTGGTAGAATGAAGTTTTTTGAACAGAAGTCGACTTTGATCCTTGTTTTTCCTCTGAGTCTCCATCATTTCGTGAAGTAGAGGGAAGAATTTTTCTCCTTCTTGTGGAGTAATGTTAGCTTCTTTTGTAACGAATTCTTCAAGAGCTTTTTTAAACATTTGCTGGGAAAATTCCTTTTTGGGGCCATTCTCTCTTGGATCTCCATTAGTTTGGATTTGAGCAAATGAGCTAAAGCTAATTAAAAAAAGTGCTGTATATGTTATTATCTTTTTCATATAATTCCCTTGTATTTTACGTATGAATTAATTGATGCACATTTTTGTTAATAGACATCTTCTCCTTCGAGGTAGTCATAGATATCTTGGGCATCTATCAAGGAGTAGTCAAGGACTTGTTCTTCGTAGCTGTCAGCTTTGAATTCGCTAGCAATGCTATTATTGTCTGCCTTGGTTTCAGTTTTTGCTAGCTTATCATTTCCCTCTAAATGTTTGTTACCAAAGAACATGTTTGGTAAAAATATTAGAGCGGCACATGCTGCAGCACCTACTATTCCCCATATTATTTTGTTTGAGAATAAACTAATTCTTTGTGTTTTAGTACTAATGACCTTTTCTTCCTCTTGAGGAATATTCTGCATAATTCTTTGAGAAAGATTGTCAAAGTATCCTTCTGGTACCTTAAAGACGTTGTCATTCTTTAGGTCGTTTATGTCATTAAATTTAGTCATAGAGTAATTATTTTGTATATATGACTTGTTTTTTCGATTGTGGTTTAAATGCAAAATGTTAAATATGTACCATTTGCGTATGTTCTACACATTACAATTCTTTTGCTCTGATATATGTAGATATCTTCTGAACGGCGATATGGTATGATGCCTTTAGAGCTCCTACACTAGTACCTGTTATGTCGGCCATATCTTCGTATTTCATTTCGTCAAAATATTTCATGGTGAAAACTGCTCTTTGTTTTTCAGGCAAAATACTTATAGCCTCTTGAAGCAGTATTTGTGTTTCGTCACCATCAAAATAAGCATCGCTTTCAAGTCTGTTTGCTATTCCGTCGTCAATATCATCGATTGAGACCTGAGATTTCTTTTTATTTAAGAAAGTTATACTTTCATTGTATGCTATTCTGTATAGCCAAGTAAATAATTGAGAATCTCCTTTAAAATTTCCGATGCTGTTCCAAACTTTTAGGAATACGTTTTGAAGAACATCGTCGCTATCCTCATGGTCTACAACAAGGTGTCTGACTTGCCAATATAGTTTTTTACTATATCGGTTGACCAGTTCTTCAAAAGCAGCCCTTCTTGTGGATTCATCCTGAAGTCTTGCAATTAAATCTTTCTCGTCGAATGTACTCATCTAAAAGAATATTCTAATCGTTCAGTTTATTATGTTTCTTAATCCGTAAAGTTAGGAACTTATCTGTAATATTAGGTAATTATAAATAATAATAAGTGTGGGCACATTTATTGCGTCCACACTTTTATCTATGTATATTGATACGCAATTTTTATATTATATTGCGTTTTATTTAACTGCAATTTTTAGAGTTTTATTTTCTACTTTTACGATGTAGATGGATTTTGTTAAATCGCTTAGAGAAATATTTACGCTGTCGCTTTCAATCTTTTCATTAAGGACTAGCTTTCCTGTAACATCGTATATTTTAAGTATTTTTCCTTCTGCATTTGAAATTTTCAAGGTATTATGGACAAATGATAATGTTACCTCTTTTTGTGAAGGCTCAATAATAGCATATTCCATACCTTCTATTGAAGTTGTTGTGTCTGCCATAGCAGGTACAGCAACAAAAGATAGGAAGGAGAGCGCTATCGAAGTAAATATGTGAGATGTATTATATTTCATAAGCCATTTATTTTAATAACTGTGCAAATATATCGGATTATTTTTAAATTCCCAAATAAAACTGAAATATTTTTTATTTTTTTTAATTATGAGTTGAAATTTCTATTGTTTGGAAATTTTGGGTAGATGTAGAATACCTTATAGTTTAATGCATTTATTTTCTTCTGCGAGTATTGTGTTTTGAAAAGTTTCTTTGCACTCATTTAGAAGTTCTTCCTCGTTTTTGTATCTTGCTGAGAAATGTCCAATCATTAGTTGTTTTGCATTAGACAATCTTGCCATTTCTGCAGCTTGTTGAGTTGTTGAGTGGAAAGTTTTTTTGCTCAACAATTCTTGATCTTTCTTAAATGTAGCTTCGTGATACAGAAGATCTACGTTATGTAGTTGTTCTGCATTTGTTGGTGCAAACATCGTATCTGAGCAGTAAGCGTAGCTGCGTGTTGGGTCTGCAGGATTGGTAAGTATGCTGTTTGGAATAATTTCTCCGTCAGGCAAAGTAAAATCCATGCCCGCTTTTATATTATTGATGTAGCAAGTAGGGATGTTATATGCGTCTATAACATCTCTTTTGATGTGGCGGGGTAGTGGTTTTTCTCTGAAAAGATATCCGCAACAAGGTATCCTGTGTTTTAGAGGAATGGTCTCTATTGTTACAGAACGGTCTTCAAATATTATGTCGCGTTTTCTTGTGTCTATTTCATGTAGTTGTACTGTAAATCCCAGCCCTTGACAGTGAAAATCTATTTGTGGTTGGAACAACTCTTTTAGTGGGTTAGGAGCCCAAACATGGAGTGTAGATGTGCGTCCAAGTAAAGAGAAAGTAGATATTAGTCCAATCAATCCTAAACAATGGTCGCCATGTAGGTGTGAAATAAAAATATTGTTGATATTTGAAAATTTCAGTCTACTTCGTCGTAATTGCATTTGTACTCCCTCGGCACAATCCACCAAGAACAGTTTCTCACGGATATTAACAATCTGTGAGGAACAAAAATGATGCGGAGTCGGCAAAGCCGCTCCGCATCCTAATATTGTTATTTCGAATTTTTCCAAAATAAGCGTTTTTGAGATTACTTCTCTTCCATCTTAGCCTTGAGAGCTGCGAGAGCGTCGAGGTCGCCAAGAGTAGTTGAAGCAGCAACATTCTTGATCTGTGGAGCAGCTTCCTTATTTGTGTTGCCTTCCTTAGTAGCGCGAGTTGCCTTCTTTGCAGCCTTAGCCTCAGCACGAGCAACATCTTCGAAGATGCGTGAGTGAGAGAGGATGATACGCTTAGCGTCCTTGTTGAACTCGATAACCTTGAACTCGAGAGTCTCGCCGAGTTGAGCCTGTGAACCATCTTCCTTAACGAGGTGCTTAGGAGTTGCGAAACCTTCAACACCACCTTCAAGAGTGATTACTGCGCCTTTGTCGAGAACTTCGATAATCTTACCTTCGTGAACGCTGTCCTGGCTGAAGATAGTCTCGAACTTATCCCATGGGTTGTCCTCGAGCTGCTTGTGACCGAGAGAGAGACGACGGTTCTCCTTGTCGATGTCAAGAACCTGAACATCAATCTGTGCGCCAATCTGAGTGAACTCTGATGGGTGCTTAACCTTCTTAGTCCAAGAGAGGTCTGAAATGTGGATAAGACCGTCAACACCTTCTTCAACTTCTACGAATACACCGAAGTTAGTGAAGTTACGAACCTTAGCAGTGTGCTTGCTTCCAATTGGGTACTTAGCCTCGATGTTCTCCCATGGATCTGCCTTAAGCTGCTTGATACCAAGAGACATCTTGCGCTCGTCGCGGTCGAGTGTAAGTATAACTGCTTCTACTTCGTCGCCAACCTTCATGAAGTCCTGTGCTGAGTGGAGGTGTGCGCTCCAGCTCATCTCAGAAACGTGGATGAGACCTTCTACACCTGGAGCGATTTCGATGAATGCTCCGTAGTCAGCCATAACGACAACTTTACCCTTTACAGTATCGCCGATCTTGAGGTTTGGATCAAGAGCATCCCATGGGTGTGGAGTAAGCTGCTTGAGACCAAGAGCGATACGCTTCTTCTCGTCATCGAAGTCGAGGATAACAACGTTGAGTTTCTCGTCGAGCTTAACAATCTCGTGTGGATCGCTTACGCGGCCCCAAGAGAGGTCTGTGATGTGGATGAGACCGTCAACACCACCGAGGTCGATGAATACACCGTAAGAAGTGATGTTCTTAACAGTACCCTCGAGGATCTGACCCTTCTCAAGCTTAGAGATGATATCCTTCTTCTGCTGTTCGAGCTCAGCCTCGATGAGAGCCTTGTGGCTAACAACAACGTTGCGGAACTCCTGGTTGATCTTAACGATCTTGAATTCCATAGTCTTTCCAACGAATGTATCGTAGTCGCGGATAGGCTTAACGTCGATCTGTGAACCTGGGAGGAATGCTTCAGTACCGAATACGTCAACAATCATACCACCCTTAGTGCGGCACTTAACAAAGCCCTTAACGATTTCATTGTTCTCAAGAGCTGCGTTAACGCGGTCCCATGAACGAGCCTGACGTGCCTTCTTGTGAGAAAGAACGAGCTGACCCTTCTTGTCCTCCTGGTTCTCGATGTATACTTCTACAGTATCACCAACCTTGAGGTCTGCATTGTAACGGAACTCGTTGCGAGCGATGATACCGTCACTCTTGTAACCAATGTTAACAACAACTTCGCGGTCGTTCATTGAAGTTACCTTACCGTCGATTACCTCGTTGTCATTAACGTTGTTTAATGTTGCCTCGTAAGCCTGAGCCTGAGCCTGCTTGTCTGCTGTTGCTACGCCATCGTTCTCGAATGAATCCCAATCGAAATCAGCTAATGGCTGAATGTTTGTAGTTGCCATAAAAATTAATAAATGTTTTTAAATATTTAATAAGTTAGACATTATATTGATAATGCACGATTTACGCTATGCTTCGATATTAAAAATCGACACACATATCGAAATCGGCTGCAAAGATACGATAATCTTTGCAGCCGACCAAATTATTTTGTATTTTTTTGTTATACAATGTGATTTGTTTCTTGATCAGGGAATACAACAGAAGGCTTGAAAGACTTTGCCTCTTCAAAATCCATAAGTGCGTATGACATGATGATGACGATGTCTCCAACCTGAACTTTTCTAGCGGCTGCTCCGTTAAGGCATATACATCCGCTTCCTCTTTCGCCTTTGATAACATAGGTATCAAAACGTTCGCCATTGTTGTTGTCTACGATATATACACGTTCACCAGGAATGAGGTTGACAGCGTCCATCAGGTCCTCGTCGATAGTGATACTGCCCATGTAAGCCAGATTTGCCTCTGTGACACGTGCGCAGTGTATCTTCGATTTCATTACTTCTATCTGCATACCTTATTTATAATTGATGTTGTCTATAAGTCTGATTGGTGTTGCTCCGCAGAAAACTGTGATGCAGCCTTGAATATGTTCAGCATCCTCCCAAGAGTTGACAGTTTGGAGTGTGTCAGCATTCACGATTTCGTAGTACTGTACTTCAAGACCTTCTATAGCGTTGATTTGGTTGATGGTCATATTCTTTGTCTCTTCCACAGTGTGTGTCTTTGAGTATTCTACGCTTGCAGAAAGAGCCTTAAAGATATATGGAGCTATAGTGCGTTCATTAGGTGCGAGAAGAGTGTTTCGGCTTGATAGAGCAAGACCGTCATTTTCTCTTACGATAGGGCATGGACAAATAGTGAGACGTTTTGCCCATTCTTCGTTTTTGCTACGATAATCGTTTACCATAGCTTTGATGACAGCAATCTGTTGGAAATCTTTCTCTCCGAAATATGCAGAATCAGGTTCTACGAACATAAAGAGTTTGCTGACGATCTGGCATACTCCGTTGAAATGTCCAGGTCTAAAAGCACCTTCCATTACGCTGTCTGTAGGAGCATAACTGAAAGAGCGAGTGTCTGGCTCCGGATATATTTCTTCTACTGTTGGAGCAAATACAATAGTAGTTCCTATGCTCTCAAGAAGTTTACAATCAGCTTCTAGAGTGCGTGGATATTTCTCTAAATCGTTCTTGTCGTTAAATTGAGTAGGGTTGACAAAGACGCTTACCACTGTAACGTCGTTTTCCTTTACGCTTCTCGTTACGAGTGAGGCGTGACCTTTGTGGAGTGCCCCCATAGTTGGTACGAGACCAATTTTTTTATTGTCCTTTCTAAAAGCGTTTATTTTAGCTTTCAGTTCATTTACAGAATTTATTACTTCCATTGTCTTTTTCCTTTAGCTTTCCTCTTAAAGGAGTCTATTGGTTTTAAAAATCGTGCAAAGTAACGTATTATTTGTTAAACGAGGAAAAGAAAATTCAAAAAAAACTCAAAGTGTCATGGAAAATAATATTAAAAGTCGAAAATGCCATTCGGATAGGGTCCTGAATGGCATTTTCCTTATAGTATTGTTGTCAAAGTGTAAGGTACACTCTACAATATTATTTTATTCGGCTAATTAGAGAGGGTAGTTCTCGAAGTCGTAAAGTACTGTGCTGAGGTAGCGTTCTCCAGTATCAGGAAGAAGTACGACAATCTTTTTACCCTTGTTCTCTGGGCGTTTTGCTATTTCTGTAGCAGCATACGTAGCGGCTCCAGAACTTATTCCGACGAGTAGTCCTTCTGTAGCGGCGAGTTTACGACTTGTGAGAATAGCAGCGTCATTAGGTGCCTTGAATATCTCGTCGATATAATTGCCGTTATAAGTCTTTGGAATGAATCCTGCGCCTATACCTTGAATCTTGTGGCTACCGGCTGGTTCGCCAGAAAGTACGGCTGATGTCTCTGGTTCTACGGCTACAATCTTAATGTTAGGATTATATTCCTTAAGACGTTTGCCTACACCTGAGACGGTGCCTCCTGTACCGACTCCTGCAACGAAAATATCTACTTTACCATCTGTGTCGCGCCATATCTCATCGCCAGTTGTAGCATAATGAATTGCTGGGTTGGCTGGGTTTTCAAATTGTTGAGGGATGACTGAACCAGGAATAGTGTCTCGAAGTTCCTCTGCCTTAGCTATAGCGCCCTTCATGCCTGCAGAGCCAGGAGTGAGTACAACTTGTGCTCCGTATGCCTTAACAAGATTACGGCGTTCTACGCTCATAGTCTCAGGCATAGTGAGTATAAGTTTGTATCCTCTGACAGCACTTACAAATGCGAGTCCTACTCCTGTGTTACCTGATGTAGGTTCGATGATTGTTGCGCCTGGCTTGAGTGTGCCGTTCTTCTCTGCCTCAAGAATCATGTTAAGGGCTACGCGGTCTTTAACGGAACCTGCAGGATTGAAATACTCTAGTTTTGCAATTATGGAAGCGTCTGTTGCGTTTTCTTGTTTTGAGTAGGCGTTCAACTCCATAAGTGGAGTATTGCCTACGAGTTCTGTGAGTTGTTTTGCTATTTTTGCCATAATATATTTGTTTTGTTATATTTCTTTTTTTTGACGATGCAAATGTAGAAAGAAACTAAGATATGTGAAAATAAAATGATTAAAAATCATGTGTAAATACCATACATGTGGTATGTGATTTGGTATGTTTTTTCGGTTATATGGTTATATTTTTTACGTTTTTACGGTTGTATCCACTTTCTTTATGTATTCGAGTGGGGTGCAGCTGTATTCATTTTGAAAACATCTGCTCATGTAGCTTGAACTGCTAAAACCGCATAGTTCGGATATTTCGTTGACACTATATTTGCCTTCTTTGAGAAGTTCAATGGCGCGTGCCATACGAATATTTTTTATAAATGTGCTTGGCGTGATGTTTGCTATCGATCCTAATTTCTTGTAAAGTCCAGTACGTTCCATGCAAAGATCAGCGGCAAGCTGTTCTACACTATATCCCTTGGTTGTAAGATTGTTTTTGACAAAGGCTTCTGCTTTGTTCATAAATTCTTTGTCTGTCGCGGATAGAGTCTCCGTTTGAAAGGTTTTGTTTGTATCTGATACAATAGCGTGGTACTTTTTCGTAGAGAAGTAGAAGACAATTGCCAGTAGCAAGTGTACGAGAATTATGCCTATTATGAAATGTAGTGTGCTGTATGTCCACCATGGTTTTTCTACATGGATATGTATTCTGGCGATATGGATATCTGTATTTTTGCCTATTATCCAATTACTTAGACATTTTTGTGATGGAAATGCTGCTACCTCAATAGTGTATTCTCCGTATTTCAGTACCCCAAGATTGAGATGTAAATTACCGGAATTATCAGTCTGTCCACCATAAACTGATGGAATGTCCCAATCGTTTTCTAGTTCTTTGATGCGAACGAGATACTTTGTCTTTTTTGGTTGTGGTATGTTTTGTGAAATAAAAGTTAGCGTTATGTTCTTTTGTTTATATATGTGCAAATCTTTTCTGTACATATTAGAGTAGGCATTGCCTTGTGACTCTTGGCAATAATCTTGTCCATCAATATTTATGTCGTAAAGTAACGGCATGAGTTTGTAGCATAAATGCTCTTTTTTTGTAGCATTAGCGTATTCGTCCAGTTGAATTGCTGAATCTGAGTCTATAGATGTGTGTGAAGGGTGTGAGTAAAGTAATCCGTTGGAATAGCTTCCCAACCAGATGCCGTTTTGTTTGTCTACATATATAGTATTCATCCTGTTTGGCAAAATCTTCGTGCCATTTAAGTTTATACATTCGATCTTGCTTGTGATGTTGTTTTGTAAGTCTATTTGCCATAAATCCTCACGTGACGTTATGTACGCATAGTCTTGGTCGGAGCTTATGGTGTGGAGTGTGTAGTCTGTTTCGAATAATGTTGTCCATTGGTTTGTTTTTGTGTTAAAACAAAAACAAGCAGCTCCTTTGTACCCATTTCTTAGTTGGTAAAATCGTTCGTTATGTGCCTTTATTACTAATGAAGTGTTGGGATATTTGTTGCTGTTGTCGGCTTTAGACGTTTGTATGGTTTTACCACTTTTTCTATCTATTTTGCATACGTATGTGCTGCTGAAGAAAAGAAAAATATGGTCTTTATCTTCTAATAGGTCTTGCAATTCGCCAATTCCTATTGGGATTTTTATTTTTGTTCCGTATTCTGAGATTAGCAATCCTTTGTCGGTAGTTAACCAAATAGTTCCGCTTTCGCCTACAAATAGATCTGTAACTTTGTCTTGTGTTATTTGTCTAAATATGCTGTCGATATTTGTGACGAAAAGTAAGGTGGGTAAGTCGAGACATTTGACCTGTTGGTAATCCTTGATCCATAATTTGTTATGGTTATCTGTATACGAATGATATGCTCCTTTGTAGTTTCTTAGTTTTGAACTTGGTATGTTCTTTAGGCTAACGTTGAAAAAAGATTGGCCATTATATAAGCAGATATTGTTGTGAGTTGTTATGGCCATATTTCCGTTTCTCGTTTGGAGAATATGGTACACACGGTTATCGCCCAAACCGAGCGTGCTATCGACTCTTTCGAATACCATCTGCTCGATTTTTGAGGATGCTTTTGCCGCTATTGATAAGAATAACGCTATTAGTGTTATAATATATTTTAGAAATACGTTCATTATCTTGTTTTTTTTCAATGGCAGCACAAAGATAAGATTTTTATGTTATGGGACAAAATTCGTGTATATTTTAATATCATAACTCTCATTTTTTTTGGTGAATATGTGTAAAAAATTGTTCATATAAAAGATCATTTAAGTGTGTAAATCTATCATTCATTTTATGTAAAATTATGTAA
>JAILIJ010000177.1 GCA_024695315.1 Bacteroidaceae bacterium | reverse complement strand
GTATTGTATGGTCTTCTTCGTGCAGCGTCAAGCGGCTGATCAAAGATTTTATAAAGGAATGCTCTCAACTCACTGTCATCCTTGCGAGCACCTGTAATAATCGGCTCTGCTTTCATTTGCTTGTACAGCTCGTCATTCTGGTCTATTTCTATGACTCGCTTTACGGCATCTTCCAATGAAGCAAAGTCATGTATATTTACAAAGGCTTTAGTATTGAATTCTTTTCCGATTTCAGGATTACCATAATAAATAGGAATGGCACCTGCAGCAAAAGCCTCAACAATCTTTTCCGTTGTATAGCCCTTATGGGAGCAATTCTCAAACGCAAGACTGAACTTGTGCGACTGGTCGAAGGCAAATTTGTCTTTAATAGGACCGCCAATATTATTCATGTAGCGCCCGCCAGAGTCAACTTTTTTATAAGCAGACAGCAGTTTATACATCTGCAAACGCTCTTTCATACCTTGGTCGTTTGATACGACGAAACTACAGAAATCCGTCTTGCTTTTTACTGGAATAGTGCCATCAATGAGTGTCTGGTATTTCTGTTTGTATTGAAACATCTCATAGAGTGGTACTCTCAGATAACGATCATCAAAGCTAATGTGATCAAAAGCCATTGCATAATCACAGAGATTAAAGTCTGGAACAATACACTCTCCTGTAAAATATATCTTCACACAGTCGTAATCCAAGAAGTGTTTTCCGAAACTAGAAAAGAAAATATAATCTGGTGTGTCGGATATCTCCACGTCGTATCGTTCGCGGAGAATATGTGTAAACTGATTGTTTTCCTTATCGAATCCACGGAAGAAGTCAACGAAGTTTATCTTTATTTTCTTTTTCATGTATTTCTCATTAAACTATTATAAACTGCGATATAGCCATCAGCCATAGCTTTTTTTGAATACTTGAGTATTGCCTCCCGTGACATCTTATCCCTATCAAAAGATTGCGACAGTATATTAGATAGCGCCTTATGAAGTGAGTCAACGTCACCATAATCAACAAACTTACAGTATTCTTCAATACAAATAGATTCCGGACCGCCTGCTTTGAAGCCTACAACTGGAGTTCCACAACACAAACTCTCTGCCACTGGCATAGAAAAAGTTTCTGCCTTGCTTACAATGATTGTTGCATTAGAAAGAGAATAATACAACGCCATCTTATCCCTTTCATACACACGACCAAGAAGTTTTATGTTCTGAGGTAAATCCTTAACCTCGCCCTTTTCCCCTAATACAAGAAAATCCACATCGGGCATCCTTTGAGCAAGTTCCATTATATATTGGCTCCCCTTGACAATGGCAGGAAAATGGGAGGTAACATACATGACTATTTGCCTATCTGTCAACCCAATATTCTGTCGATCCGAGAGATTATTTGCTCTTCTGTAGAAGAGATTTGTGTCTATTCCGTTTAATACCGGTGTACATTCGTATTTAGAAAAATGAGAATTTTTAAGAGCACGACTTTTTAGCCAAGGAGACACTGTTGTTAAACGCAACTTTTCTTTATCGAAGCCATCGAAAGCATTCATCATTTTCTTCCAGGCAATATGCGTATTGTCAAATAAGACTTTCATAGACCTAATCTGCGGACACTTCCCACAGCCGTTATGCCAACGACTACATTCATAGGCATATCCACAGGTTCCTGTATGAAAGAACTCTGCATGTTCTGTAACGACAGTCCTAATACCTTTCTTCTTTAGATATTTCAGAAGCCAATAAATATTAACCGAATCATCATTAATGCAGTGTAGGTGGACTATATCAGGACTTATGGTCTTGATCTGCGAAAACAGTCTTAATGTAGAAATAAAGTTACCGCCATAGAGTATGCCGGTCAAGTAAGCACGCACCTTGTTTACATGAGCATAAAACTCCCAATTAAACTTCTGAACATTAGGCTGATAAACCTTAGGACCACGAGCATAGCTAACGTATGACTCCATCCCCCTCTCCATATATTCTCTATGTAAATCTGCCACAATTTTACCTGTACTCAGACGATCATAGACGTTATTTATTTGAAGAATTCTCATGTGCGTTATTTTTCGTGTTTACTACATGGCCCCACCATTATTTCACATCCGGAATAACCTGTAAGCCTTCCTGCCAAACTTAAAAAATTCTTTGCAGCATTTTCCGGAGACCAAACATTTAGCATTCTCTCGTAACCATTGCGAGAGATTATCTGTCTTTGTTTTGGGTTATCTAATAGCCATTTCACTTCATTGTGAAGTGAATCAAGGTTTTTAGATTCAAATATACATCCTGTAGCTCTATGCTGAACTAGATATGGTACACTACCAATTGCTCGACTACCAACAACAACACAACCATT